>CAITYE010000394.1 GCA_903896535.1 uncultured Paracraurococcus sp. | reverse complement strand
TGATCGGCTGGTATATCGGCACCACCGGCATCGCCAGCGGCTATGGCGCGGCGGGGTCGCTGATGGCGGTGCTGCTTTGGATCTACTATTCGGCGCAGATCTTCCTGCTCGGCGCCGAGTTCACCCGCGCCTGGGTCGACCGCCTGGAAGCGTGAGACCCGCAGTCAAATCCTTTGACCGTTGGTATTGGTTTTTTCTGGTCCTCAACGCCGGGCAGAAACCTCCGGGTTCCTGAGACGCTCGGCACACGCAGAGCGCTTTGCCATTGGTATGATACACAGCGAGACGCTGGACGCTGGGGCCGATGGCGTTCTACAGCAGGGGCGCGCTACCGCCGGAGACCCGCCTTGCGTCGTCTTGCCCTGTCGCTGCCGCTGCTGCTGCTGTTCGCCTCCTCCGCGCTCGCCCAGAGCAATCTTTGCCAGGGCCTGGGCCGGCTGATCGAACAGGCCCAGTCGAGCTTTGTCGACCTGCCGGCCAATCTTCGGCTGATCCCTGGTTCCATCCAGGAACGCCGCGGCTTCATTACGCCCACCGACGGCACGCCGCGCCGGCCGATGTATGTCGCGTTGATGTTCCAGGACAGCACGCCGGACGCCACCAAGCTGGCAATGGCGAAGTTCCGCCAGGTGCAGGGCCAGATCGCCCGCTGCGTCCCGGGGGTCCAGGGCCAGCCACTGCGCGAGCCGGGCAACGGCGCCAAGGTCTTGTGGCTGCTGCCGCTCGGCCAGATCGCGCTGGTCGGCGCAGCGGGCAATATCGGTGGCGACAATGCGACCTCAACGGTCGAGATCCAGGTCGCCTTCCGCTTCGCCGCCGGCTCGTTCTGAGCCTCGCTAGAGCATGCTGCGTTCACATGCGTTCACGCAGCCCGCTCTAGCATGTGTTGGATCGCGCGATTCAGCGCCTTCGGCGATTCCGCCTCAACGCATCGCGCTCTAGACCATGCTGCGTTCACATACGTTCACGCAGCCCGCTCTAGCATGTGTTGGATCGCGCGATTCAGCGCCTTCGGCGATGCCGCCTCAACGCAGCATGCTCTAGCGGTCAGAAATCCTGCCGTAGACCGCGGAAGATGGGCGCGGACTGGGTCGGCTCCGGCGGCAACTGGCCCATCGCGCCAACATCATAGGGCGTGCCGCCGTCGCGGCCGCTCGGCGTCGGCAGCAAAGGATTGGCGGCATCCATCATATCGACCCGGCTGCGGGTGGCAGCGGTCGGCGGCAGCGCGACCGGCCCTGGTGCCGCGGCAACGGCGCTGTAGCCCGCCACATTGGGCATCGGGGATGTGGCATAGGCGCCGCGGCCGGCATCGGGCGTCGGGGCGACGCGAGAGCCTTGCGGCACGCTGTTCGTCACGTCGACCCCGGTCCCGGGCGGTGGGCGGCAACCCGCGCCGAGCCCGGCCAGCGCCGCCACCAGCCCCGTCGTCAGAACTGCCTTGCGCATCGTCTCACTCCGCTTCCCGTACCACCCGCAACACCGCGCCCGCGTAACGCTCAAGCTTGCTGCGCCCGACGCCAGGGATCAACGCCAGCGCTTCGGTATCGGCGGGGCGCGCGGCAGCGATCGCCGCCAGGGTCTCATTGTGGAAGATAACATAAGCGGGCACGCCCTGGGCCTCCGCTTCCGCCTTGCGCCAGGCGCGCAGCACCTCGAACAGCGCATCGTCGGCCGGGGCGGGCGGGGCGCCGGCGGCGGCAGGTCTGGGGCGGCCGCGCGACGCGGCGATGGCGGCCGGCGCCTCCGCCCGAAGCATCAGCCGCTGCTCGCCCTTCAGGATCGGTCGCGCCGCCTCGGTCGGCACCAGCGCGCCATGCTGGTCGAGATCGACATCAAGCGCGCCGGCGGCGACGAGCTGACGCGCCACGCCCTTCCAGCCCTGCTCTGACAACTCCTTGCCGATACCGAAGACCGAAAGCGTATCATGGGCGAACTGCGCCACCTTGGGTGTGAGCTTGCCACGCAGTACATCGACCACATGCCCCGCGCCGAAATGGCTGCCCGAGGGCAGCCGCGTCCGCAGCACGGACGACAGCAGCTTCTGCGCCGCCACGGTGCCATCGAACAGGCTGGGCGGATCGCGGCAGATATCGCAGGCGCCGCACTGTTCGGGGCCATCCTCGGCGAAGCAGCGCAGCAGGATGCGCCGCCGGCAGGTGGCCGCCTCGGCGATCGAGACCATGGCCTCCAGCCGGGCGCGTTCGATCCGCTTCTGCTCATCGGGTGCCGGGCTCGCGGCGATGCGCTGGCGGGCCAGCGCAATATCGCCGCCGCCGTACAGCAGCAGCGCCTGCGCCGGCAGGCCATCGCGGCCGGCCCGGCCGATCTCCTGGTACCAGCTCTCCGGGCTGCGCGGCAGGTCGAGATGGCAGACCCAGCGCACATCCGGGCGGTCGATGCCCATCCCGAAGGCGATAGTCGCAGTCATGATCACCGCATCGCCGCGGGCGAAGCGGCGATGCGCCGCACGCTTCTCCTCGGGCGGCATGCCGGCATGGAAGCAGAGCGCGTCATAGCCATCGCCGCGCAGCCATTCGGCGGTCTGCTCGGCGCGCGCCCGGGTGCCGCAATAGACGATGCCGGCGCCGGTTCCATCGGCCGCGGCACGGATGAAGCCGCGGAGCTGGCCACGCTCGCTCTCCCGAGGCGCGGCGCTGATAGTGATGTTCGGCCGGTCGAAGCCGCCGCGAAACACCGGGGTATCGGCAAGGCCGAGCTGAGCGCGGATATCCTCGACCGTGCGCGGATCGGCGGTCGCTGTCAGGGCCAGGCGCGGCACGCCGGGGAAGCGCGCAGCGAGCATGCCAAGGGCCCGATATTCCGGGCGGAAATGATGTCCCCATTGGCTGACGCAATGCGCCTCATCGATCGCGAAGAGGGCAAGGGGCTGCTCCGCGAGCCTGGCCTGGGTGGTCTCGAGCGTCAGCCGCTCGGGGGAGACATAGAGGATTTTTAGGGTACCGCGGGCGAGCCCCTGGCGGACGTCGCGCTGCGCCGCCTCGTCTAGTTCCGAATGCAGCGCTGCGGCGGCGACGCCCTGCTGCCGCAAGGCGGCCACCTGGTCTTCCATCAACGCAATCAGCGGCGAGACGACCACGCCGAGTCCCGGGCGACAGAGCGCGGGCACCTGATAGCAGAGCGACTTGCCGCCACCGGTCGGCATCAGCACGAGGCCGGAGCCGCCCGCCATCACATGCTGGACGATCTCCGCCTGCCGCCCCCGGAACCCGGCATGGCCGAAGACTCGGCGCAGCAAGGATTCCGGGGCCAAAGGCCCGGCCGGTACGGCTTCAAGGGCTGCCGACATCCGGCGCTGGCCGAGCGCCGGCTCAGTTGGTGACGACGATCTCGACCCGGCGGGATTCGGTCGGGAACTCGGTGAACGCGACGGCGCCGCGCGGCTCGATGCCGATCCGGTTCGCGGCGACGCCAGCGGCGACCAGCGCATCGCCAACGCCACGGGCACGGGTTTCGGCCAGGGAGCGGTTATAGGCGCCGCTGCCCGAATCCGGGGCGGCAAAGCCGCGCACCTTCACGAAGCTGTTCGGCCGCGCGGCCGCCTGCTTGGCGGCATCGGCGATCACCTGCTTGGCGCCGTCATCGAGCGAGGCCGAATCGGCCGTGAAGAACACGTTCATCGGATAATTGGGGGCGCTCGGCTGCGGCTGGCAGGCGGCGAGGGCGAGGGCCGGCAGGGCAAGCAGGGCAAGACGGCGCAACATGGCAACGACTCCGTGGGTTAGACCGGCAGTCTAGGTCCGCCATTGCGACGCCGCAGTCAACCGGGACGATACGCCCGGGGCGCTTCAGCGCACGCAGGCCGCGCCGCCGAGGACGCAGAATTGAGCGCAATACGGGTGGTTCAGGGCGACCGGGCGGGCCGCTTCGGCCAGGGTCTGGCCCAGCTCGAACTGCGGATCATAGGGCAGCAGGGTGCAGGCGAGCACGGCTGGCCGCGCCGCGCCCCGACGCTTCACCACCATGCGAGAGGAGGCACACATCAGCCGATCCGGGGAGGTTCCGAGGATATCCCAGCAGGCGGTGGTGATCTCCGGCACATCGGCAGCGGCCTGCATTTCCGGGAACAACATCAGGGCAACAGGGTCGGCCGCGTCGATCCGAATATCCCGCTCCGCGAACAGGCGGGCAAAGCCCGCCCGCATCACCGCCTCGCCATCCGGCTCAAAGCCGACGCGGCCGGCGACATGGACCACGAAACCTTCGCCGGCCAGCCATTCGAGACCGGCCAGCGCCTGGGCAAAGCTGCCAGCCTCACGCTCCTCATCGTGCCGCGCGGCGGTGAAATGATCGAGGCTGACGCGCAGCAGCAGCCGCTCCCCATGCCGCGCCCGCAGCGCCTGCAGGGCGGCGGCATGGTTGCGCAGCGGCTTCATGGCATTGGTCAGCACAACCGCCTGCAGGCCGCGCCCGAGCACCGCTTCGAGCATCGCCGGCAGGTCGCGGTTCAGGAAGGGCTCGCCGCCGGTGAAGCCGATCGTGTCGACCGGCAGGCCGTCGCGGGCGATCTCCTCCAGATACGCCACCAACTCGGCGGCGCTCAGATAGACGAGGGCGTCGTTGCGCGGGCTGCTCTCGATGTAGCAGTGCCGGCAGGTGATGTTGCAGAGCGTGCCGGTATTGATCCAGAGGGTCCGTAGCGCGGTCAGGGCGACGCTCGCCCGCGTCTCACCGCGGGCTGTCTGTTGCGGGTCGCGGAACTTCGCCGGGTCAAGCGGACGGGGGGGCAGCTGGTCGGGCACAGGCGGCGGGATCCTATCGGAACATGCTGCATGACAGCATAAATGGGGGAGATCGAAACCCTTTCTTAACTCGCACCTCGGAAAACAGGGACATGCTCATACGCTCCCCCGAGATTGAGACTGGCGCCGCCCGACGGGGCAATGCCGCACCGATCGAGACAAACCCGATCGCCCTCCCCTGGCCGCCCCGCCGGTTCGATTTCGATGAGCCGCTGTTGCGCGCCGCGAACGTACATTTCGAACGCAACGCGGATGCCGAGACATCGCTCGTCCGGCGCATCGGACGCATGCGGATCGTGGTCGATTTCAACCGGCTCCATACTTTCGTTTCGGTCGCCCGCGACTCGCGCGATTTCCACCTGCTGCAACTGGTCCCCGAGGCGCTGCGCTTTGTCGAATACGTGGCACCCTTCGATCCCCTGCCGGAGCAGCTTTGGTCAGACGATCCGCCGATGCCGGCTGAGGCGCATTTGCGGACCGCGACCGCCCGGCTGCTGCGCGTCCTTGCCGCACATATTGAAGCGACCGGTCACGAAGCCCAGAAAGCTTGGCTTCGGCGAGGTAACTACAGCCAGCTTTTCCAACGCGCCAGCACCGCGGGAGAGGGCGCCGCCGCCGACCTCACGCCCCTGGCTCGCCATATGCACAACCTGGGCAATGCCCATGCCGGGGTGATCGCCGCGCATGCCGAACAGCCCAACCATGCCGGCATGGCCCAGCGGGTTCGCCAATTGCTGGGGCGGCTGCGCAGCAACCATCACTGCCCCGATGTGCTGCTGAGCCAGGCCCTGATCGCGCTGGTGGCGCAGATCGACCGCCCTGCCGAGACCGTGACCCGGCTGCTGCACGTTGCGGAGACGGAGCTTTGGCATCCCGCCGCCCTGCACGACATGCCATCGCTGATCCACCGGCAGCGCAAATACGAGGCCCGTCTGCGCGAATTGACCCTGTTCTGGCGGCGAACCTGCCGGGAATGGCTGAACGAACGGCCGGAACGACCGGATTGGCGGCATATCGAGGTGCTGGCCCGCGCCACCCAACGGCGGCTCGCGGCCAAGGTCTACGATATCGAAGACCTGTTCGAGGCCTGATGCGGCGGCCGGTCGCGCCCTAGAGCATGCTGCGTTCACATGCGTTCACGCAGCCCGCTCTAGCATGTGTTGGATCGCGCGATTCAGCGCCTTCGGCGATTCCGCCTCAACGCATCGCGCTCTAGCCGGCGGCCGGCAATAATCGCCCACCGGCCAGCCGCAACACCCGGTGCGGCCGCTCCACACCGACCAGCCGATGCGCGATCAGCAGCACGCTGCGCCCGGCCATCACCTCCTCCAGCGTCTCGAGGAAAGCCCACTCGGTCTCGGCATCAAGGCCCGCAGTCGGCTCGTCCAGGATCACCACCGGCGCTGGCGACAGCAGTACCCGGGCCAGCGCGATGCGCCGCGCCTGGCCGCCAGAAAAGCGCGCCCCGCCCTCGCCGCAGCGGGTCTCCAGCTGATCCGGCAAGGCGCGCACCAGCTCACCGATCCCGGCCCGGTCCAGCGCCCGCCACAGTGCCGCATCCGGCGCCCCCGGCGCGGCAAGTCGAAGATTGGCGGCGATACTGTCATCGAACAGGCGGGCATCCTGGGTCAGGCAGACCACCCGCTCCCGCACCTCGGCTGCGGCGAGCGTCGCGATATCCACCCCACCCAGCGTAATGCGTCCTGCTTGCGGCGCCGCAAGCTTCAGCAGCAATGCGGCCAAGGTCGATTTGCCCGCCCCCGAGGCGCCCAGCAGGGCGATCCGCGCGCCCTCCGGCACCTGCAGATCCAGCCCATCCAGCACCGCTGGCCCGTCCGGGGTCCAGGCATAGCCAACGCGCTCGAAGCGGATGGCAGAGCCAACAGGCAAGGGGGCGGGGTTCGCCGGCTCGGCCACTGGCGGGGGCGCATCGGCCGCCTCGAACAGGCGCCGGGCGCCGGCCGCCGCAGCCGCGAGAGCAACCCCGGCGCGCGGCAGCAGCCCCAGCGAGTCCGCCGCAGCGATGGCCAGGAACAAGCCCAGGAGGGCCAGCCCTGCCGTGGGTCCGGCACCGAATGCGAGCCCCCAGGCCAGCGCCCCGAGCAGCGCCGCCTGGACCAAAAGCCCCCCGAGCGCGCCCGCCCCGGCGGTCCACCAGGCGATGCCGCGTTGGGCATGGGCAAGCCCCGCCCCGGCGGCGGCCAGCTGGGCGCCCACCCGCCTCTCGGCATTGGCTGCCAGGATGTCCTCAAGCCCGGTCAGCGGCTCCACCGCCGCGTGGCGCAACGCGCCCTGCGCGGCGGCGGCCCGGGCTGCGGCCCGCCCGGCCGCCGGCGCGATCAGCATCGGCACCAGCAAGGCAAGGGCGAGCGGCAGCGTCACCGCGGCCGCCAGCAGCGGCTGCTCACGGAGCAGCAGCAGCGGCGCGGCAACGACCGCGAGGGCGGCGAAGGCCGGCACGAGTGCCCGCAGATAAAGCCCGTCCAGCGCCTCGATATCACTGACCAGCGTCCCCAGCAGCTCCCCCATTCGCCGCAGGCCGATGCCGGCCGGCAAACGATCGGCGAGGCGGCGGAAGAACCAGATCCGCGTCTCGGCCTGCACCCGGAACAGCGCGTCATGGCTGGCCATGCGCTCCACCCAACGGGCCAGCGGGCGCAGCAGGATCAACGGCCGGAGCAGAAGAAAAGCAGCGGCCGCGCCGCCGGCCAGCGTGGCCGCCACCGCGCCACCGGCCAGGGCCAGCAGGGCAACGCCGAGGAGTGCCGAGACCGCGCCGACCAGCGCCGCGCCGAGCAACATCCAGCGCCGGTGTCGCCAAAGCCGCAGCGCGCGGGCCAGGTCCCCGAGCATCTCAGCCCCCCGCCGCGCGGCCGAGCGGCGCGATGCGGCCCGCCGCCATTTCGATCGAACGGCCGAAGGCGGCCCGCAGCGCCGGGGAATGGGACGCGATCAGCGCTGTCCGCCCCACGCAAAGCCGCTGCAGGCTTTCGATCAGCTCCGCCTCGGTCCGCGGGTCGAGATGCGCGGTCGGCTCATCGAGCAGCACGAGCGGCGCATCGCGCAGGAAGGCGCGGGCCAGCGCCACGCGCTGCGCCTGCCCTCCCGAAAGCCCAAAGCCGCCCTCCCCCACCAGGGTCTCGAGGCCCTGGGGCAGGGTATCGGCGAAGTCGCTGACCCGCGCAGCGTCGGCCGCGGCGCGCAATTCGGCCTCGCTCGCCTCCGGCCGGGCCAGGCGGATATTATCGGCCAGCGTGGCGTGGAAAAGATGCGGCTGCTGTCCGACATAGGCGGACAGACGGCGCAGTTCCTCCGGCCGGAGCGAGAGCGCGTCCTGGCCATTGATCGCGATGCGCCCCGCATCCGGCCGGGCAAAGCCCATCAGCAGCCGCAGCACGCTGGATTTCCCGGCCCCGGATGCCCCGAACAGCACCAGCGTCTCCCCGGCATTGACCCGAAAGGAGAGCCCATCGAGGGCGGGCGGGCGAGCCGGATCGTAGGTCAGGCGCACATCGGTGAAGGTCACGACGACACGCGGCGGCATCGCTTCCAGCAACAGGCCGGGCGCGGCCGGCACATCAAGCAACGGCGCAAGCGCCGCGGCCGCGCCACCGGCCGCCAGCCGTTCGTGATAGGCACCGGAGAAGGCGCGGATCGGCGCGAAGAAGATCGGCACCAACAGCAGGGTGAACAGGCCCACGGTCGGATCGCCGCCACCGCCGAGATCGGCGCGGTGCCGCCAGGCGATGCAGGCCAGCGCGAGGGCGGCCAGCAGCTCCATGGCGCTGGTCGAGAGGAAGGCCAGGCGCAGCACCCGCATGGTCCGCTGCCGCAGCTCCTCCGCCGTCTCGGCCAGGGCCGCCGCCTCGGCCGCCTGCCGGTTGAACAGCACAATGGTCGGCAAGCCGCGCATGCGGTCGAGGAAGCGGCCGGCGAGCCGGTCGAGCTGGGCGAATTGCCGCCGGCTCGCCTGCGCCGCGCCGATGCCGGTCAGCGCCATGGAAACCGGGTACAGCGCGCCGGTGATCGCGAGGGCAAGACCGGATTTGGCATCCGCCCAGGTGGCAGCGGTGACCACCAGCGCAGGGCCGATGATGGCCAGCAGGGCGGCAGGCAGCCAGCGGGCGAAATAGCCGTCCAGCGCCTCAATCCGGTCGGTCACCAACGCCGCCCGTTCGCCGAGGCCCCGGGCATCCTGCGGGCCGAGCGCGAGCAGGCGGGCGAAAGCACGACCTCGGAGGCTGGCACGCGCCGTCTCTCCGGCGGCCAGCATGGTGCGTTCCTGCGCGAGGCCGAACCCGGCCCCCAGCAGCGCCAGCACCGCCGCCCAGGCAAGCTCCGCCCAGCCGGCATCGCCATGGCCAAGCAGGCGCGCCATCAGCCGCGCGATCACCCAGGCGCCAGCAATCGCGGCAAGCGTGACCGCAGCGCCGTAGAACACCGGCGGCAGCACGTGGCGCCGGAGGCCGCGCGCCTCGCGCTTTAGCAGGGCGCGCGCCGCGCCCTCGCTCTTGGCCGAGGAAGACTCCATTATGGCAGTCTATGCGGGCCGCGCGGGGCCGTCACCAGGGGGAGCGAACGGCCTGGTCTTGCATCCGCCCGGCCGTCCCGGCAGAGGATGGGCGCGTGTCGCGGAGCCCCGCATGCTGCCCAGCCATGGCCGTTACCCCTACCATCCGTGGCCCGAACGCCCCCGCTATACCTTCCCAGGGGGCGCGCGGCTGGCGGTCTATCTCGGCGTCAACCTTGAACATTTTGCCTTCGCCGAGGGGCTGGGGGCGGAACTCGCCCCGGGCGGGCCGCAGCCGGATATTCTGAACTACGCCTGGCGCGATTATGGCAACCGGGTGGGCGCCTGGCGGCTGCTTGCCATGTTGGACCAGCTCCGCCTGCCGGCGACGGTGCTGCTGAACAGCGCCATGTACGCGTACGCGCCGCAGCTGGTCGCGGCCCATCGGGCGCGCGGCGATGAAATCGCCGGCCATGGCCGGACCAACAGCGAACGCCAGAGCGTCCTGGAGGAAGCCGCGGAACGCCGGCTGATCGCCGAGAGCACGGCAGCGATCGCCCGGCACGAAGGAACGCCGCCGCGCGGCTGGCTCAGCCCCTGGATCGCCGAGAGCCGGGTCACGCCCGACCTGCTGGTGGAGGCCGGCTACGCCTACACCATGAACTGGTGCATGGACGACCAACCGGTGTGGATGACGACGCGCGCCGGACGGCTGCTCGCCCTGCCTTATCCGCAGGAGGCGAACGACATTCCGGCGATCATCGGTCGCAAGGACGGCATCGCGCAATTCTGTGCGATGCTGGCCGAGGACTTTGCCGAACGGCTGGACCAGGTGGCGCAGGATGGCGTACCCCAGGTGATGGGCATCGCGTTGCACCCCTACATCATCGGCCAGCCTTATCGCTTGCGCGCACTGCGCGAGGTTCTGGCGATGATCGCCGCGCGCCGCGGGGATGGCGTCTGGATCGCGACCGCAGGCGCGATCCACGACCATGTCGTCGCGCTGCCCGGGGGGGCTATTCCATGATGCATCGGCTTTTTCTGCTGCTGCCTTTCCTGCTCCTCGGCTGCGCCGGCACGCCCGGGCCCGGCACGCCACAGCCGGTCGCGATGGTCGATGTGCCGCGCTACCTCGGCACCTGGTACGAGGCCGCGCGCCTGCCGATGTTCGCGCAGGATTCGAGCAGCGTGAACTGCGAGGACACCACAGCGACCTATACGGCGCGGCCGGATGGCACGATTGGCGTGCTGAACAAATGCCTGAATGCGCTGGCCGGCGATGCCCCGCGTGAGGCAAAGGGGCAGGCCTATGCCGTGCCGGGCAGCGGCAATGCCCGGCCGCGGGTCAGTTTCTTCTGGCCCTTTTACGGCGATTATTGGGTGCTCGGCCTCTCCCCCGCCTACCGCTGGGCGGTGGTGGGGGAGCCGTCGCGCCGTTGGCTCTGGGTGCTGTCGCGGACGCCGCGGATGAGCGAGGCC
>CAITYE010000393.1 GCA_903896535.1 uncultured Paracraurococcus sp. | reverse complement strand
GTAGTTGCGCACGAAGCCGGTGGCATAGGCCGGTGCCGGCAGCTCACGCAGCCGTCCCTCCTCCAGCGCCGCCAGGTAGACCTGCCGGATGCGGAGGTTTTCCGCCATGTCCTCAAGGGTCAAGCCGAGGCCCTGGCGAGCGTCGCGCAGTTGATCGCCGAAGCGCGCGGCTTCGCCGGCGATCTCAGGCTTGCTCAGACGGGTCATGTCATCGGGCACGGCGACAAGGTTTAACGGCTGAGCGGTCGGGCGGCAAACCCGAACATTGACGAATGCGCGAGCGTCATGATCCGGTCACATGGCCCCGGGCGGCCAGCGCGGCTGCGGCCTGTCCGACCATTTCTGCAATAATATCAGCGGCCGGTTGAATCTGCGTCACCATGCCCACGCTCTGCCCGGCCATCAGGCTGCCCTGTTCGACATCGCCATCGATCACCGCCCGGCGCAGCGCCCCCGCCCAGAAATGCTCGATCTCCAGCTGTCCGGCCTCCTTGCTCACCTCCCCGGCGACGAAGCGGGCCAGCACGGCGGCCTGGTGCTCCAGGAAGCGCTTGGTCCCGGCATTCTGCAGCGCCCGGACCGGGATGACGGGAAAGCGCTCATCCAACTGCACGGTCGGCAGGGCATCGCGCGCGGCGGCGCGGATGAAGGCCTCCTTGAAGCGGGGATGGGCGATGCTTTCGCTGGCGCAGACGAAGCGGGTGCCGATCTGCGCGCCGGCCGCCCCCATTTCGAGGTAGGAGAGCACGGCTTCGCCGCGCCCGATGCCGCCGGCGACGAAGATCGGCACCTCGGCCCCCAGCGTCGGCAGGATCTCCTGTGCGAGGACATTCAGGGAGACCGGGCCAATATGCCCGCCCGCCTCCGATCCCTCGATCACCAGCGCATCGGCGCCGGACCGCACCAGCCGGCGCGCCAGGGCCAGCGCCGGGGCGAAGCAGATCACCTTGGCGCCGCCCTCCTTGGCCGCCTTGATGGCGGTGGTGGGGGGGATGCCGCCGGCGAAGACGATATGCCCCACCCGGGCGGCGATGCAGGTCGCGACCAGCGCGTCCAGCCGCGGATGCATGGTGATGAGGTTCACGCCGAAGGGCCGGTCGGTGAGCGCCTGGGTGCCGCGGATTTCCTCGGCCAGCCGGTCCGGCTCCATGGCGCCGCAGGCGATCACGCCGAAGGCCCCGGCATTGGAGAGGGCGGCGACCAGGTGCCGCTCGCTCACCCACGACATCGCGCCGCCGAGGATGGCATAGCGCGCGCCGAGGAAGGCGGCGCCGCGGGCCATCAGGCGATCGATCACGGCCAGGGCGGCGGGGTTGGTGGGCGGGATTGCCATGCTCAGACGGCCGGGCCGTCGAGGCCGTAGGCGGTGTGCAGGGCGCGCACCGCAAGCTCGGTGTACTCGGCGCCGATCAGCACGCTGACCTTGATTTCGCTGGTCGAGATCACTTGGATGTTGATGCCCTTATCGGCCAGGGTGCGAAACATGGTGTTGGCCACCCCGGCATGGCTGCGCATGCCAACGCCGACCACGCTGATCTTGGCGACATCGGGGTCGGCCAGGATGGACTCGAAGCCGAGCGTCGCCTTGGCCTTGCCGAGTTCCGCCTCGGTGCGGGCCAGATCGGCCTTGGCGACGGTGAAGGTCATGTCGGTGGTGCCGTCGGCGCCGAGGTTCTGGACGATCATGTCGACGTTCACATTGGCCTGGGCCAGCGCACCGAACACCCCGGCGGCAATGCCCGGCCGATCCGGCACGCGCCGCAAGGTCACCTTGGCATCATCGCGGGAATAGGCGATGCCGCTCACGATCGGCTGTTCCACGATCTCGTCCTCATCCACCACCAGGGAACCTGGCTTGTCGTCGAAACTAGAGAGCACCTGCACCCGCACCCGCTGCTTCATCGCGAGTTCGACCGAACGGGTCTGCAGGACCTTGGCACCGACCGAGGCGAGCTCGAGCATCTCCTCGTAGGAAATGCGATCGAGCTTGCGCGCGCGCGGCACGATGCGGGGATCGGTCGTATAGATCCCATCGACATCGGTATAGATATCGCAGCGGTCCGCCAGCACCGCCGCGGCCAGTGCCACGGCCGAGAGGTCAGAGCCGCCCCGGCCCAGCGTGGTGATCCGATTGCTGTCCGGCTCCACGCCCTGGAAGCCAGCCACCACCGGCACTTCCCCAGCCTGCATGCGGGCGATCAGCGCCGCCCCTTCGATCCGGTCGACCCGCGCCTTGCCATGCGCGGCATCGGTCAGGATCGGCACCTGCCAGCCCTGCCAGGAGCGCGCCTCAACGCCATGGGCCTGCAGCGCGATGGCCAGCAGGCCGATGGTGACCTGCTCGCCGGTCGCCACCACGGTGTCGTATTCCCGGGCATCGTGCAGCGGCGAAAGCTCCTGGCACCATTTCACGAGTTGATTGGTCACGCCGGACATGGCGGAGACGACCACCGCCACCTCGTTGCCGGCGGCCACCTCGCGCTTGACGCGGTTCGCGACGTTGCGGATACGGTCGAGATCGGCGACGGAGGTGCCGCCGAACTTCATCACAATGCGGGCCATGTCGATGCTTACCCGGTCCGGGAAGGCGTTGCCCCGGCGCTACCACGGTTGCGCCGGCGCGCGGGGCGGCACAGATACCGGCGGAACGGGCGCGGCGCAACATTCGCCGCACAGGGGCAGTCAATGAGCCAAGAGAGCAGCGCGATTCCGGCCGAGATCGCCAAATTCGACCAGCTGGCCGGGCGCTGGTGGGACCCGGACGGGCCAATGGCGCCGTTGCATGCCATGAACCCGGCCCGGATGGGCTGGATCATCGAACGCCTGGCCCTGGCGCACGGCTACGATCCGAAGGCACCACGGCCGCTCACCGGGCTCCGGGTGCTCGATGTCGGCTGCGGCGCTGGTCTGGCCAGCGAGGCCCTGGCCCGCGCCGGTGCCTCGGTCACCGGGCTGGACGCCGCCGGCGCTGCGCTGGCCGCGGCCCGGGCGCATGCCGCGGCGGCGGGACTGAGCATCGAATACCGCGAAGGCCGGCCCGAGGATCTGGCCGGCACACGCTTCGATGCGGTGCTCGCGCTGGAAGTGATCGAACATGTGGCGGACCGCACTATTTTCTGCCGCCATCTCGCCGCCCTCGCCGCCCCCGGCGCACCGGTGTTTCTCTCGACCCTCAACCGGACCTTGCGCAGCTTCGTCATGGCGAAGCTCGGCGCTGAATATCTGCTGCGGCTGTTGCCCGTCGGCACCCACGACTACCGGCTTTTCGTCCGGCCGGCGGAGTTGGGCGCGGCGTTGCGCGGAGCCGGGCTCAGGATCGCCGATATCGCCGGCCTCAGCTTCGATCCGCGCACGCGCCGCTGGCGGGTCACCCGCGATGTCGGCGTGAACTACCTGATGATGGCGGTGGCCTGATCAGCGCCACGTATCGCGGCCCAGCGGCCGGCCGCTGGAATCATAGCGCTGGAGCGTATCGCCGCGCATGACATCACGCCCGATCGGCCGGCCGCTCTGGTCATAGCGATAGAGCGTATCGCCGCGCTGCTCGATTCGCCCGGTCGGCGCGCCGGCGGCGTTGTACTGGCGAAGGGTATCGCCGCTCCGCTCCATCCGGCCGCTGGGGGCCCCGGCGGCGTCATAGTGGCGGAAGCTGCTACCGGATTGTTCGGTGCGCCCGGTCGGCCGACCCGCGGCATCGTAGCGTTGCAGGGTGCTGCCGCGCGTCTCGACACGGCCGATCGGCCGGCCGGCGGCGTCGTAGTCCCGCAGCGTGCCGCGCTCCTGGCTCCAGCCCTGGATCGGGGCTGCCAGGGCGAGCAACAGGAGCGCCAGGAACTTTAGCATGGCCGCCGCCTCTCATGGTTCGAAGCGCAGGCCGCCCATAAGCCACCGGCGCTTAAGACACCCCACATGCCCGGCGCCCGATCAGCCGTCGGCGCGCGGCACCCAGGGGATGCGGGCGACTTCGATTCCCTCATCGCGCAGCGCCTCGGCATCGGCATCGCTGGCCTCACCATAGATCCCGCGCAGGTCGCTTTCGCCGCGCTGCATCTTGCGCGCCTCCTCGGCGAACTCAGCCCCGACGTAATCGCAATGCTTCTCAACCTCGGCGCGCATTCGCTGCAGCAGGGCGACCACCTGGGCCGGCACCGGACCGGCGGCAGCCTGCCCGTCGCTGGACACCGGCGCGCCAGAGGGCGGGCTTGGGACCGGGGGCGGGGCCGCGACCTCCTTGGTCCGGCTACGTCCCTTCTTCGGGATCGCTGGCGCCATCAAGCGCTTGCTGACCTTGGTCGCGCCGCAGATCGGGCATTCCAGGAAGCCAGCCTTGGCCTGCGCCTCGAAGCCGTCGCTGTCCTTAAACCAGCCATCGAACGCATGACCGGCCGCGCATTGCAGATCGTAATGGATCATCGCCGGGGTTCCTGCCGCGCCACCACAGGCGCCGCCTTATCATAAAACCGGAGTGTGGCACTCGGGATGGGCGAGTGCCAGCCCTGCCCGCTCAAGCCCCGAGCAGGGCGTCCAGCTTGCCCGCGCGCTCCAGCGCGGCGAGGTCGTCGGAGCCGCCGACCGCGCGGTCGTCGATGAAGATCTGCGGCACGGTGGTCCGCCCGCCGGAGCGCGCGATGGCGTCCTTGCGCGCGGCCGAGCCGTGCGGCGCATCGCGTTCCTCGAAGGCGACGCCCTTGCCGGCGAGCAGCGCCTTGGCGCGCTCGCAATACGGGCAGAAGAGGGTGGTGTAGATCTCAACCTTGGCCATGGCGGGGATTTTGGGCCGCGCCCCGGCCGGGTCAAGCGGGGCGGCGGCCGCATACCGGCAGTCTGATGCTTTGCCTGCCGATATTTGCCTTTTTCGGCCCGCAATCGCCGAGCGGAAACCTCCAGTTTCCGGAGCGTTCGGCACCTGGCTTTGCCGCGTGCCGCTGGGGTCAGTGGAACGAGAGCACCACCAGCAGCGCCGTGACCGCCCCGGCGACAGTCAGCACGCCCAGGAAAAGACGCAGATCTTCGCTCGGCTCCGGCGCCACGGGCAGACGGCGCCGAGGCGGCGGCAGGTCGAAAGGCGAAGACAGGACGGGCTGGGTCATTTTGCCTCCGGCCGATAGATCGACCGGGAGGATGCCAGGGCCGCCTTGCAGAAAAGTTAGTTTCCCGGTCGCTCGAGCCGCGGGTCGGGCACCCGGGCAGCCACCAGCACGGCGACCGAAGCCGCACCCGCTCCCAGCAACGCGGCGGCGCAGGCATCGGCGGTGGCGCCGGAGGTCATCACATCATCGATCAACAGCATCCGCCGCCCGGCGAGTCGCCGGCAATACCGGGCAGTGACGGCGAAGACCCCCACCAGCAGGGCCGCCCGCTCGGCCGCGCCGCGCTCCCCGAGCGCGGGCGTCGCCCGCATCCGGCGCAGCAGATCTGGGATCTGCGGCTTGCCCGCCGCCCGCGCCAAGTGCCCCGCCAATAGCGCCGCCTGATTGTACCGCCGTTGTTGCAGCCGCCGCCAATGCAGCGGCACCGGCGCCAGCAGATCGGCCTCGGCCAGCAGCGCCGCGCCGCCGCGCGCCATGTGGCGGGCCAGCGGCCGGGCGAGTTCGGTACGATCGCCGTGCTTGAAGGGCAGGATCAACGCCCGCGCCCCGTCATCATAGCGCAGCGCCGCCCGGGCCCGCGCAAAAGCCGGCCGTCGCGTCTCGCAGCCGGGGCAGAGCGGGCCTAGCCCCGCATGCCCGAATGGCACGCCGCAAATGTCGCAGCAGGGTTCGCCCAGCAGGCTGAGCGCGGCGAAACAACCGGCGCATTGCGTCCCCTGGGCGGCGACCGGCGCCTCGCAGGTCAGGCAGGCCGGCGGCAGCAGCGCATCGAGCACCCGGACGCCGAGACGGCCGAGTGCGGCGCGCATTCAGTGCGCCTCACCAAAATGCGCATCGCCGTCGCGCTTGATGTCCTCGACCAGGTCGATCTCCCAGGAGAGATAGTCCCGCATCGCCTCCTCGACCCCGTCATTGCGGTCATAGGGCCGCAGATAGGCATCGATGCACGCGGCATCAGCCGGGGTTCGCCGATCGGCGGCGAAGGCGAGGCCAGCTTCCCGCCAGGCCGCCAGGCCGCCGCGCAGCACGCGGATGCGCGCCGCAGGCGCCACCCGCTGCGCCTCATCGACCGCCATGCGGGCATAGGCCTCCTCCGGCGCCGCCAGCACCACTTCGCCCGCGCCGGCCAGCGCACCGGCCAGCGAAGCCAGGCGGGTCCGCACCCCCCAAAGGGCGCCCGGGATATGCGCCTCGCGGAAATCAAGCGAGCGGGAGAGCTGGATGACCCGCGCTGCCTTGGCCGCCGCGAGTTCGCCGGCCTCGATCCCCTGCCCCGCCGCCTCACCGGCCAGGCTTGCCCAGTCCGGTGGGGGCGGCGCCGTGGTCAGCCCCGCGCCGAGGCCGCCTTCCAGCACATAGACCTCCCAGCCACCCAGCTGGCGCAGCCAGCCGCCAGTCATGCGGGCGCGCACGCCGGTATCGTCGACCAGCACGATCCGCGCATTGCGGACCGCGACCCAGTTATCGGTCGATTGCACGAGTTGCCCGCCGGGCGCGCTGCGGCTGCCGGGCAAATGCCCGGCGGCGTATTCCACGGGATCGCGGACATCGAGCAGATAGAGGCTGCGCCCGGCATCGGCCTGCAGCGCGCGGAGCCCGGCGGCGTCCAGCCGTTGCACGCCCCATTTCTCAGCGAAGGCGCTGGCGCGGGTCAGCGCGGTGGGCAGGCTGCCCGGCGTGCCGGTGGGAAAGCTACTGGTCTTGCCGCGGTCGCAGGCAAAGCCGGCCAGTTCCCAGCCCATGGTGCCATTGCGCAGCGCCACGACGCGGTTCGGAATGCCGGCGCTGCGCAGGCTCTCCGCCCCCATGATGGAACGGGTGCGACCGGCGCAGTTGACCACGATGGTGGTCGCCTGGTTCGGCGCCAGCTCGCCGATCCGGTAGACCAGCTCGCCCCCCGGCACGTCGATGGCGCCAGGGATGGACATGCGGCGGAATTCATCGAGCGGCCGGCTATCGAGGATCACCATATCGGTGCCGGCATCCATCATCGCCCGCAGCTCGCCAGGGTCGACCGACGGCGTTTCGTAATGGTGCTCGACCCATTCGCCGAAGGCCTTGGAGGGCACGTTCATGCCCGAGAACAGGACATAGCCGGCCGCCGCCCAGGCCGGCGTGCCGCCTTGCAGCACGCTGACCTCGGTGCAGCCGATGCCTTCCAGGAAATCCGCCAGCCGCGCCGCGAGACCGCCTTCCCCGCCATCGACGCAGACGATGCGCGCCCCGCGCCGCGGCAGCAGGTGGCGCGCCCGCAGCTCAGCCTTCGAGAGGGCGCAGGGCACCGCCCAGAACAGATGGCTTTGGCCGAACTCGCCATCCTCGCGCGCATCGAGGATGGCAAGTTCCCGGGCGTCATTGATCCAGGCCTTCAGGGTCGCCGGATCGATCGGGCGGGGCATGGCGGTTTCCTCTCATGGCGGCGCCACTCAGGCGGTGGCGCTTCAGTTCAGGCAACGCAGAAAGACGGTGGAGGCATCGGCGATCTCGCCCACATCAGCGGCGCTCCGCGCCGGCCCGCCGCCGCCGATCCGTGGCTGGATCCCGTGGCGGCGCAGGAACTCGACGGCGGTCGAGCTCTTCACCGCGAAGTTCACGTTCTGCGGAATATCGCCGGTGGTCTGGGCGATGCGCTGGGCATTCAGCTTGGAGGTGACCACCCCCACCACGAGACCGCTGAGATCGAACAATGGCCCGCCGGAATTGCCGGCCTGCACCGGGGCGCTGATCTGATACTGCGTCTGGATGTCCCGCAGGCCGGAGAGGGCGGAGACCTCCCCCGTCGTCAGGGTGGGGCCGGAGCCGAGCAGGCCGGCGAGCGGGAAGCCATAGGTGACGACGCCGTCACCGCGCCGGAGTTCACCGCCGCGGAAGGCCAAGGGCGGGCCCGGATCGCCCTGCACTTCGAGCAAGGCGAGATCGGCATCAGCATCCCGGGCGAGGACGTTCACCGGCAAATCCTGGCCGGCCCGCGGGCGGACCCGCACGCCGCCGCAGGCCTCGACGACATGGGCATTGGTCAGCACGCGCCCTGGCGCGACGACGAAGCCGGTGCCGGAGGAGCGCGTCCGCCGGCCGGGCGGGGCGGCGCCGCCGGCGCTCATCGCCGCGTCCGCGCCGGGCGGCAGGGCCGGCGGCT
>CAITYE010000392.1 GCA_903896535.1 uncultured Paracraurococcus sp. | reverse complement strand
GTAATAGGTCCGCCCCTCCTGCACCTCGATGGGGTAGGAGGCCTTCTGGGCGATGGTCGGCGTGGCTTCGGACATGGGTTTTCCCTTTCTCTGGGCGCGGCATCCAGCATCCCCGGCTGGCGCGCCGCTGTCGAGCCTCAGCCCCGCTGCGGCATGGCCTGGGGGATGATCGTCTTCACCAGCGTCTGATCCAGCGCCTCGTAATCATGGTAGCCAATGGTGGCGTAAAGCTCGGCCCGGGTCTGCATGCGGTCAACCATCTTGTGGGTCCCGCCATTGGTCTTGATCGACCCGTAAAGCTCCTCCACCGCCTTGGCCGCGACCCGCAGGTGCGACACCGGCCAGATCACCATGGCATAGCCCATGTCCTGGAATTCCTGGGCCGTGAAGAAGGGCGTGCGTCCGAACTCCGTCATATTGGCCAGCAGCTTCACCCCGGGCATGCGACGGGCGAATTCCTGGAACATGTCCGCCGTCACCAATGCCTCGGGGAAAATCGCATCCGCGCCGGCTTCCAGGTAGAGCTTGGCGCGGGCAACGGCGCCGTCCATGCCTTCGGAGGCGGCAGCATCGGTGCGGGCGATGATATATAGATGCTTGCGGGCCTTGCGCGCCGCCGCGACCTTGGCCGCCATGTCGTAAGCATCGGCCAGCTTCTTGTCGTTGAGGTGGCCGCATTTCTTGGGCAGCAGTTGGTCTTCCAGGTGCACCGCGCCGGCGCCGGCTTCCTCGAAGGCGCGGGTCATATGCATGACGTTCAGCGCTTCGCCATAGCCGGTATCGCCATCGACCAGCATCGGCAGGCCGGCGGAGCGGCTGACCTGACGAATCCAGAAGCAGACATCGTCCACCGTGATCATACCCAGATCAGGCAGGCCCATGGTCGCGGTCATGGCGGCGCCGGAGAGATAGAGCGCCTCGAACCCCGCCCGCTTGGCCAGCAGCGCGGCTAGCCCGAAATGTGCCCCTGGCATCTGCAGGATCTCCGGCCGGTCGAGCAGACGCCGGAAGCGAAGCCCGGCGGGCTCATCAGGGACATCGGCACCGATCACATAGGGCATGGAGTCTCTCTTTCGGCTCGGTCAGCGGATGGGGCAGAGAAGGCCGCCGGCGGCGGCGCCTGTCAAATCCGATCAAGGTCGCTCGGCGATAGCGAAAGCCTATCGTCATAGGAAGAACAGCCAACTCACCACCAGCAGCGGCGGTAGCATCAGGGCGAAGCTCCACGCCATGTAGCCAAGGAAGCCGGGCATGTGCACCCCGCGGCGGGAGGCGATCGCACGCACCATGAAGTTCGGCGCGTTGCCGATATAGGTCAGCGCCCCCATGAAGACGGCGCCGCAGGAAATGGCCAGCAGGGTGCGGGAAAGCTCGCCCGTCAGCCGCGCCGGATCACCGCCGGCCAACTCGAAGAACACCAGGTAGGTCGGGGCGTTGTCGAGGAAGGCGGACAGCCCGCCGGTCACCCAGAAATAGGCCAGCGGGCGTGGCGCCCCGTCGGGCATGTTCACCGCCGCCACCAGCCAGGCGAAGGCGCCCTCGCGCCCGTCATGCAACATGGCGACCACCGGTGCCATGGTCACGAAGATGGCAATGAAGAGCTTCGCCACCTCCTCGAAGGGTGCCCAGGAGAAGAGGTTGGCGGCATGGCGCGAATTCGGCGTGATCCAGAGCGAGAGGGCGCCGATTGCGAACAGGGCGATGACGCCGGCCAGCCGTTCGCCTTCGATCGGCTGGCCGAGGATCGAGACCTCGCCGGGCCGCCAGACCCCCTGCATCGCCAGGATGGCGACAACGACCAGCAGCAGGGCGATATTCGGCCAGCCGAGGATGCGCAGGTGCTCCTCCTCGGCCGGCCGGGGTGGGTCACCGGCGGCGAGATGCCGGTCGAGCAGGTAGAAGGCTAGCAGCAGAAGCCCCGCCATGACCGCCATCGGCGCGGCCATGTGCAGTGTCGGCCAGGTGAAGGGGACGCCGCGCAGGAAGCCCATGAACAGCGGGGGATCGCCAAGCGGGGTCAGGCTGCCACCGATATTGGCGACCAGCAGGATAAAGAAGATGCCCAGGTGCACCTTGCGCCGGCGATGCGCATTGGCGCGCAGCAGCGGATGGATCAGCACCATCGCCGCGCCGGTCGTGCCCATCAGGCTGGCGAGCAACGTGCCGATGGCCAGCAACAACGTATTGCCCGCAGGGGTCCCCCAGGGCCCACCCTGCACCACGATCCCGGCGCCCAGGGTGAACAGCGCGAAGATCAGCGCGATAAAGGGCAGATATTCGATCAGCACGGCATGCCAGGCGACGCCGAAGGCGCCGGCCGGTCCGAACGCCAGCGCCCAGGGCACCAGCAGCGCAACCGCCCAGCCAGCAGCCACCGCACCCAAGTGATGGTGCCAGAACCGCTCGGCGAGCAGCGGCAGCAAGGCGATCGAGAGCAGAAGACCAAGGAACGGCAAGGCCCAGACCGCGGAGAGGCCATGCGGCGCGTCTGCCGCCAACGCCGGCAGGCTGAAGCAGATGAGAGGGAGCGCAAGGAGGATCGGCCGCATTCCCGCCAGACAGCCGATTTCCGCTGTTCGCGCAAGCGCCCCCCGGGGGTTTCCTATCGCCAGGGCCGCCCCTATAGGATTGTTAAATCCTGCGGAGGCTGCCCTCATGGAAATGACCGGCGAGCGGCGCATCCCCGCGTCGCGCGAAAAAGTCTGGGAAGCCCTGAACGATCCTGAGGCCCTGCGCGCCGCCATCCCCGGCTGCGAAGCGGTGGAACGTTCGGGGCCGGATGAGTTCCAGGCGCGGGTCTCGATGAAGCTTGGCCCCATGGCGGCCCGTTTCTCGTCCAAGATCAAGCTGGAGAACCTCAACCCACCCGCCAGCTATACCCTGGCCGGAGAAGGCAATGGCGGGGCGCTCGGCTTTGCCAAGGGTGGCGCCGACGTGCAGTTGGAAGCGCTCGGTCCGTCGGAAACCCTGCTGAAATATCAGGTCAAGGCGCAGGTTGGCGGCAAGATGGCCCAGCTGGGCGCGCGGCTGATCGACAGCACCGCGAAGACCATGGCCGACCAGTTCTTCGAGCGGTTCGCCGGAGCACTGACCCCCGCCGCCGCGCCGGCCGAGGCCGTGGTGGAAACCACGCCCGCTGCCGCCCTGGCCGCTGCCGCCCCGGCCGCCGCCCCACTGGCCGCCGCCCCAACAGTTGCCCCGGTCGCCGCAGCGGCACCTATCGCCGCCCGCCCCGTCGACCAGGTGGCGATGCGCCCGCTTTCGCTACTGACCCAGATCGAACCGCTTGGCCTGCCCCTGTTGTTCTGGGCCGGTCTGGTCATCTGGCTGGTTATCCTGGCGCTGCTGTTCCTGTGACCTTACCCGCATCCGTCGAGGCGACGCAGCGCCTGTTGGCCGAAGGCGGCTATGTCGCAGACAGGGCGCTGGCGACCACGGTGCACCTCGCCTTGGCCATGGGCCGGCCGCTCTTCCTGGAAGGCGAGCCCGGGACCGGCAAGACCGAGATCGCCAAGGTACTGGCCAAGCAGCTGCCGCGCCGGCTGGTGCGACTGCAATGCTATGATGGCCTCGATCTCTCGGCAGCGGCGTATGAATGGAACCATGCCCGCCAGCTCATGGCGATCCGCCTCGCCGAGGCGACCGGCGATGCCGCGGACCGCGACGCCCTGCAGCGCGGAATCTATGCCCGCGAGTTCCTGCAGGAAAGGCCGCTGCTGCAGGCCCTGACACCCGAGGGTGGCCCGGCGGTGCTGCTGATCGACGAACTTGACCGCGCCGACGAGCCCTTCGAGGCCTTTCTGCTGGAAATCTTGGCGGATTATCAGGTGACAGTGCCCGAGCTCGGCACCATCCGGGCGGAGACGCCGCCGGTCGTCGTCATCACCTCAAATCGTACCCGGGAAGTGCACGACGCGATCCGCCGTCGCTGTCTCTATCACTGGGTGGACTACCCCGATGCGGCGCGGGAACGCGCCATCCTGCAGCTGCGCGCGCCGCAGGTGCCGGAACGCCTCTCCGCGCAGGTTGTCGCCTTCGTGCAGAAGCTGCGCGGCGGGGATTATTTCAAGCTGCCGGGCGTGGCCGAGACCATCGACTGGGCCGGCGCCCTCACCGCGCTCGATGCGCGGGAGCTGGAGCCGGCGCTGGTCGATGAGACGCTGGGCGTGCTGCTGAAGTACCAGGACGACATCGCCAAGCTGCAGGGCGCCGAGGCGGCGCGGCTGGTCGCCGAGGCGAAACAGGCCTCGGCATGACGCGGTGAGCGCCCTCGCCGCCAATCTGCTCGGCTTCGGCCGGTTGCTTCGGCGGGCCGGGCTGCCGGTCGGGCCCGCCGAAAGCTTCGCCGCCCTTGCCGCGCTCGGTGAAATCGAGATCGGCGACCGGCGGCAGGTCTATGCGGCACTGCGGGCCACCATGGTGCGCCGGCGCGAGCATTTCGAGGTCTTCGATCAGGCCTTCCAGCTTTATTGGCGGGACCCGGAGGCAGCGCGCTACGCCGCGGCCATGGAAGCCCTGGACGGGCTGCGCGAGCCGCCGGAAAAAACGCCCCCCGCCAGCCGGCGGCTGGCCGAGGCAATGGCCCCCCCACGCCAGCCGCCGCCGCAGCGCCCGCCAGAGGAGCGCCCGCCGGTCGAGATGGCGCTCACCGTCTCGGACCGCGAGCGGCTACAGAAGATGGATTTCGAGGCGATGTCGGCCGAGGAAATCACGCTGGCCAAGCAGGCGATCAAGCGGCTGGTCCTGCCGCTCGATGCCCGGCCGACCCGGCGGTTCCGGCCCGATCCGCTGGGCCCGGTCGTCGATCTACGCGCCACGGCCCGCGCCAGTCTGCGCCAGGGCGGGGAAATCCTCACCCTGGCCCGCCGACGGCGGGTCAGCCGCCCGCCGCCGCTCGTCGCGCTCTGCGACATCTCCGGCAGCATGGGGCGCTATGCGCAGATCCTGCTGCATTTCCTGCATGCCGTGAGCAATGATCGCGAGCGCGTGCACAGCTTTCTCTTCGGCACCCGGCTAACCAATGTCTCTCGCCAGTTGAAGGCGCGTGACCCCGAAGTGGCATTTGAGATGATCAGCCATATCGTGCCCGACTGGTCGGGCGGTACCCGCATCGGCGAATCCCTCGAACTGTTCAACCGGCTCTGGGCCAGGCGGGTGCTGGGCCAAGGGGCGGTGGTGCTGCTGATCACCGACGGGCTGGATCGCGAGGGTGCGCGCGGTTTGGCCGAGGCGACCGACCGGCTGCGGCGGTCCTGCCGACGGCTGATCTGGCTGAACCCGCTGTTGCGCTATGATGGCTTCCAGCCCAAATCCCAGGGCATCCGGGCGATGCTGCCGCATGTCGACGATTTCCGCCCGGTGCATAATCTGGCTAGCCTGCGCGATCTGGTCGCCACGCTGAGCGGCCCTTCGCCCGCAAGGAGAATAGCCGCATGAGCGATTCCGAGGACGTTCTGGCGACCGCCGCCGGCTGGCGCGATGCCGGCGAGACAGTAGCACTGGCGACCGTGGTCGAGACCTGGGGCAGCAGCCCGCGCCCGGCCGGATCGCGCCTCGCGATCAGCCGCAGCGGCAAGCTCGCCGGCAGCGTCTCCGGCGGCTGCATCGAGGGAGCGGTGGCCGATGCCGCAAGGCAGACCATGGCGAACGGCCAGCCGCAACTGCTGGATTTCGGCATCTCCGACGAGCGCGCTTGGGAAGTTGGGCTGGCCTGCGGCGGCAAGCTGAAGGTCTTCGTGGAGAAGCTCGCGTGACGCCGGAGATCCTGGCCGCCCTGCAAGCAGCACGGGCCGCCAAGCGGCCGCTCGCGCTGCTGACCCGGTTGAGCGATGGCGCGCAGTTGCTTTTCCCGGGTGATGGTGTGGCGCCAGCCCTGGCCGATGCCGCGTCGCGTAGCTTGCAGGACGATGCCGCCGCGACCGTGACCGAGGCGGGCGACGCCTGGTTCATCCACCCGCATAATCCGCCGCTGCGGCTGATTGTCGTCGGCGCCGTGCATATCGCGCAAGCGCTGGTCCCCATGGCGCTGGCGGCGGGCTTGGCCGTGGTCGTGGTCGATCCACGACGGGCCTGGGCCACCGCCGACCGTTTCCCCGGCATCACCCTGCTGCACGACTGGACCGACGAGGCAATGGTCGCCCTCGCGCCGGATACCCGCAGCGCCGTGGTGACGCTCACGCATGATCCGAAGCTCGATGATCCAGCGCTCGATGTCGCGCTGAAATCGCAGGCCTTCTACATCGGCGCCCTCGGCAGCCGCCGCACCCATGCCAAGCGCATCGCCCGCCTGATCGAACTCGGGCATGGGGAGGCCGCTATGGCCCGCATCCGTGCCCCGATCGGGCTCAATATCGGTGCGGTCACGGCGCCCGAAATCGCCGTCTCGATCCTCGGCGAAATCGTCGCGGCCCGCCGCGGTGCAGCGCTCGGTGTCAGGGTCAGCGCGGCATGATCTTCGGACCGACGCCGCTCGACGAGGCGCGCGGCGCGGTGCTGGCGCACAGCATTCGGCTTCCCGGCCGGGTTCTCAAGAAGGGGACGGTGCTCGACGATGCGGCGATCGAGGCGCTGCGCAACGCCAGCCTTGGCAGTGTGATCGCAGCCCGGCTGGAGCCGGGTGACGTGCCGGAGGACGAAGCGGCGGACCGGCTGGCGAGCGCGCTCAGCGTGCCCTTGTTCGCACGCGGCCGGGCGGCGACGGGGCGTGTGAACCTGCATGCCGAAACCGCCGGCCTCTTCACCGTCAATACCCGCTTGATCGACCGGCTGAACGCCCTCGATGAGAGCCTGACGGTGGCGACCCTGCCCGCCTTTGCCAGCGTCGCCGCGAAGGAGATGTTGGCGACGATCAAGATTATTCCCTTCGCCGTGTCGGGTACCGTCTTGCAGGTCGCCGAACGGATGATCCTGCAGGACGGACCGGCCTTCGCCCTGCACCCCTTCCGGCCGCGCAAGGTGGGCCTCGTGCTCAGCGAATTGCCTGGGCTGAAGGAAAGCGTGATGGAGGGCGCGATCGAGGCGACCCGCGCCCGGGTCGAAGCGCTGCACGGAACCTTGCTGCCGCCCGAGCGGGCCCGCCACGACGTCGCCCCGATCGCCGAGGCGCTTAGCCGGCTACGCCGAAGCGGCGCGGACATCCTGCTGGTTGCTGGTGCCTCAGCGGTGGTCGATCGGCGCGATGTGGGACCGGCCGCCATTGTCCGAGCAGGCGGCGCAATCGAGCATTTCGGCATGCCGGTCGATCCCGGCAACCTGCTCTGCCTCGGCCGGATCGACGACATCCCCGCCCTGGTGCTGCCTGGCTGCGCCAAGTCCCCGAAGCTGAACGGCTTTGACTGGGTGCTGCAGCGCCTCTTCGCCGGCGTGGCGGTCACCCGGCAGGACGTCATGGCAATGGGCGTCGGGGGCTTACTGAAAGAGATCGACGTGCGCCCACTGCCGCGCGAGAAGGCTGCCCAATCCGCTGGCCCGCAGGCGGCGCCACGCCGGCCGCGGAAGGTCGCGGCGCTGGTGCTGGCGGCCGGGCGCAGCCGACGGATGGCCCCCTTGAACAAGCTGCTCGTCGCCGACGATGGCGGCGT
>CAITYE010000391.1 GCA_903896535.1 uncultured Paracraurococcus sp. | reverse complement strand
CAACACCCTCGGGATCGCCGATGGCAAGCTCACCGGCGAAGTGATGGAGCCAATCCTCGATCGCGATGCCAAGCTGGCTACCCTGAAGCGGCTGGCGGCCGTGCATAGGCTGCCGCTGACCGCGGCCCTTGCGGTGGGCGACGGCGCCAATGACCTGGCCATGATCCAGGCCGCGGGGCTCGGCGTCGCCTTTCGGGCCAAGCCTGTGGTGGCGGCCGCGGCGCGGGCCCGGGTGGACCATACCGACCTCCGTGCCCTGTTGTTCGCGCAGGGCTTCAGGGCGCCAGAGATCATCACCACACCCGCTTGCAATCTGTCATAGAGGCTTCCCGGGACCGTCATTGCGATGTCCCGGAACCGAGGCTACCCCGATAAGATATGGAAGCCGTTGCCCGAGATCCTGCCATCGCCTTACGCCCGCGCCGCCTGCGCCGGCGTAAGCCGCTGCGGTTCCGCAACCGCCTGCCCGGCGGCAAGCTGTTCGATGTCTTCGAGGAACGCCCTCTGGGCGGCCGTATTCGGGCAATTCGCCGGATCGCCTCAGCGCTGATCTGGACCGCCATCGCGATTCCGATCCAGGCCCTGCTGATGCTGCTGCCCGGACCGGCAAAGGGCAGCTTTGCCCGGTTTTATCACAAGCTGCTCTGCCGGCTGATTGGCTTGCGGGTGCAGGTTATCGGCACCCCCGCGGCCGAGGGACCCGTCCTCTTCATCTCCAATCACTCGTCCTGGCTCGACATTCTGGTGCTGGGCGGCGTCTTGCCGGCCGCCTTCGTCGCTAAGGTTGAGGTCGGGACCTGGCCGGTGATCCGCACCATTGCGCGGCTCGGCAGGACCATCTTCGTCAGTCGCAGCCGCGGCTCCACGGCGCGCGAGACGGCATCGATGCGCGGCCGCCTGGCCGCCGGAGGCAACCTGATCCTTTTCCCGGAAGGCACCAGCAGCGACGGTGCCCGGGTGCTCCCCTTCCGCTCCTCCTTCCTGGCGATCGCTGACGCGGCGCGGCAGGTGCAGCCGGTCACGGTTGTCTATGACCGGCTCGGCGGCTTGCCGTGTTGCCGCCGCGACCGGCCGCTCTTCGCCTGGTACGGCGATATGGACATCGCCAGCCATTTCTGGCGCATCGCCCGACGCAACGGGGCCCGGGTCACGGTGCTGCTGCACGCGCCGTTCAGCCCGGACGCCCTGCCGGACCGCAAGGCGCTGTCGAACGAGTGCTTCCGGATTGTCTCGGAAGGCGCGGCGCGGCTGCGGCAAAACCGCCCCGCCCAGCCGCTGCCCGCGCCCCGCGCCGGCCGATCCCCGCCTTGACCTCGGCCCGTATCCCGGTTGAGGCTACTCGTATGGTACGATTCGCGTATGGCGCGGGGCTGTGGCCGGAGCCTGGTTGGGCTTGACCCGGCTCGCTCGCCCCCACATCTCCCGCCCGACCCCTGGCGCCCAGCGACGCCAAGGCTGGCGGAGTTCAATCCTGGCATGACCGATCCTGCCGCATCCTGTCCGACGGATGACCGGCCCACCGCGAGCGCACCCCGCAAGCGGCTTTATATCCAGACCTGGGGTTGCCAGATGAACGT
>CAITYE010000390.1 GCA_903896535.1 uncultured Paracraurococcus sp. | reverse complement strand
CTGCCGCTGCGCCTCGGCCTGCCGCCGGAGATCACGCTGGTGGAGTTGGGTGGCGCGGTCACGGCCTGACGCGGCGCTTCAGTCCAGCGGCAGGGTCGCTATCCGCAGCCACTCCCGCACCGGCGGGTCACAGAGCGGCGCGATCTCGGCGAAGACCCGGGCGTGGTAGCTCTCGATCCAGCCGCGTTCGGCCGGGCTCAGCAGCGCGGTCGCGATCAGCGCGCGGTCATAAGGCACCAGCGTCAGCGTCTCGAACTCCAGGAAGGGCTTCACCTGGTCGGCCTGCGTCGCGGCGTCCCGCACCAGCAGCAGGTTCTCGATCCGGATGCCGTACTGCCCCGGCAGATAATAGCCGGGCTCGTTGGAAAGGATCATGCCGGGCTGCAAGGGCAGCGGCCGGGCGGCACGGCTGAAGGCGATCGGCCCCTCATGCACCGACAGAAAGCTGCCGACACCGTGCCCGGTGCCGTGATCGTAATCGAGCCCCACCTGCCACAGCGCGGTGCGGGCGACCGCATCCAGGAAGGGCCCGGCGACGCCTTCGGGGAAGCGCAGGGCCGACAGCGCGATATGGCCCTGCAGCACGCGTGTATAGCGCTCCCGCAGCAGCTCCGGGGCCGGGCCGGGGCCGGTCCAGATGGTGCGGGTGACATCGGTGGTGCCGTCCAGATACTGCCCGCCGCTATCGATCAGATAGGCTTCCCAGGCGCGGATGATGCGGTCGCTTTCCGGCGTGGCGCGGTAGTGGATGATCGCCCCGTGCTCTCCCGCGCCGGAGATGGCGGGGAAGCTCTCCGCCTGGAACATCGGCTGGTCGCGCCGGCAGGCCAGTAGCTGATCGGCCGCCATCATCTCCGTCGTCTCGCCGTTCAGGGCGGCGCCCTGCAGCCAGTGCAGGAAGCGCGCCATGGCGACCGCATCGCGCTGATGCGCGGCGTGCGCGCCGGCCTGCTCGACCGCGTTCTTGCGCAGGCGGGGCAAGCGCGTCGGGTCCTCGCCGGCGATGACGGTGGCGCCGGCGGCGCGCAGCCGCTCCGCGAACCAGGCGGGCGTCGTCTCGGGATCGACCCGCACACGGCGCCCGGCGAGGGCGGCAAGCGCCGCGGGCAGCGCCGAGAGCGGCCGGGTCGTCACCGCATTGCCAAGATGGGTGCGGGTGGCCGCCGACAGCTTCTCCGGCGCCATGAACAGCTCGGCCGTCGCATCGGCGTGGAGCAGCGCGAAGCCGAGCGCGAGCGGGGTATGCGCCAAATCGCTACCACGGATATTGAACAACCAGGCCAGCGAATGGCTGTCAGCGAGCACCGTCGCATCCTCGCCGGCAGCAGTCAGCAGCCCGGCGGCGGCGACCCGCTTCGCGCCCTGGTCCTGCCCGGCAACGGCCTGCGGATGCGGCACGGCGGGGGTGAGCGGCGGCGGCGGGCGATCCGTCCAGACGGTATCGATCGGATTGGCCAGGAGCGGCACCAGGGTGACGCCGGCCGGCTGCAGACGCGCGAGCGCAGCTTCGCTGTGCAGCCAGGGATCGTAGCCGATCCGCTTGCCGGCGGCGTGGTCCCCAAGCCAGGCGGCCGCCGGCTGTTCGGTGATGTGCCGCAACGCCCACAACGCCGGGTCGAGCTGCTGCGCGGCCTGGGTGGTGTAGCGGCCATCGGTGAACAGCGCGGCACGATCGGCCAGCACGATGGCGAGGCCGGCGCTGCCGGTGAAGCCGGTCAGCCAGGCCAGACGCTCACCGGAGGGGGGGACGTACTCGCCCAGATGCTCATCGGCGCGGGGCACGAGGAGGCCATCGACGCCGGCCGCGACAAGGGCGGCCCGCAGGGCCGCAAGACGTTCCGCAGGACTCATCGGGCGATGGTGGCGGGAAAGCGGATGATACGGAAGTGAGCAGCGAGCGCCTGCGTTTTATGCATTAGTGTTAATTTAGACATGCTATTTACGCATATCTCCCGCGATTTCTTCGCAGGTGCAGCAAAGCCTCGGAAGGTCCATCTCGCAAGTGCGAAGACGCCCGGATGCCCCGGGCCCGCAGCAGACGGATCCAGATTCATGAACGCCCGCATCGACCGCGCCGAGACGGTCTTTCTCGGCCCCTTCGACCCCGCCACCTCCGGCCAGCGCACCGCCCTCGGCTTCGCCGGCACCGAGGCCTGGCAGAACCGCCTGCGCCAGATGCTGTTCGGCTGGGTGGACACGCTCCGCACCCGCGCCGAGCTGGGCGCCCTGAACGACCGCGAGCTGGCCGATATGGGGCTGACCCGCGGCGATATCGATCGGGTAGCGGCAGGTCGTAAGGCCTAAAACAGGCGCCGCGCATGGCCGGATTGCGTTGGCCCGGCTTGCATGTCGGGCCGAAGCACCGCTTGATGCGCGCATGTCCGCATCCCCGACCGCGCCCAAGGCCGCCGGCCTCAGCTCCGCCGCCTGGGGGCTGATCGCCGCTGCGGCGGCTTCGATCAGCCTGGCGCTCGGCATCCGGCAGACCTTCGGTCTGTTTCTGCTGCCGCTCTCGCAGGAGGCGGGCATTGCTCCGATGGTGCTTGGCGCCGCCGTGGCCCTCCACAACCTCGTCTGGGGGCTGGCGCAGCCGATCAGCGGTGCGCTGGCCGATAAGTACGGGGCCGGCCGGGTCATGGCCCTGGGCGGGATCGCGCTGATTATCGGCCTCGGCCTGCCGGCGCTGTTCATCTCCGCCGCCAGCATCACTTTCGGCATCGGCATCCTGACCGGCATCGGCGTGGCCTGTTGCGGCACGGGCGCGGCGCTCGCCGCGGTCGGCCGGGCGGTGCCGCCGGAGCGGCGGGGCGAGATGATCGGCCTCACCAGCGCCGGTGGCTCCTTTGGTCAGGCGGCGATGATCCCGCTCACCCAATCCCTGCTCGGCGACATCGGCGCGGTGGCGACGCTGGGCATGCTGGCGATCGGCCTGCTGGCGCTGCTGCCGCTGGCCCGGATGGTGGAATGGGCCCCGCCCCCGGCCCGCCCGGGCCAGCAGGCGACCGGCCTCCGCGGCCTGCCGGCGCTGGCCCGCCGGGCGCTGGCGGACCGCGACTATGCCCTGCTCACCGCCGGTTTTTTCGCCTGCGGCTTCCAGCTGGCCTTCCTGACCATGCATCTGCCAAGCCATCTCTCGCTGTGCGGCATGCCAGCCGAACTCGGCGCGCTGGCGCTGATGACGGTCGGGCTGTTCAACATCCCCGGCTCCTGGCTCTGCGGCCGGGTGTCGAACTTCATGCAGCCGGAACGCGCGCTCGGCCTGATCTATGCGCTGCGCACGGTGGCGATCGCCTGCTTCGCCTTCACCACGCCCAGCTATATCGGCACGCTGGTCTTCGCGGCGGTGATGGGCTTCGTCTGGCTGGGCACCATCCCGCTGACCAGCGCGGCCATCGCCAAACGCTTCGGCGTGGTCGATCTGGGCGCGCTCTACGGGGTTTGCTTCCTCTCGCACCAGCTGGGCGGCTTCCTGGGCGCTGGCGCCGGCGCGGTCTTGCTGGAGACCGCGGGCAGCTACGCCGCCTTCTGGCCGGTGATGCTGGCGGTTGGCGTCGCCGCCAGCGCCTGCAACTTCCTGGCCCGCCCGCCCCGCCTTGCGGCGGCCTGATCAGCCCCGCCGGCGCAGCACCAGCGTCGTCCAGGGACCGACATCGATCCGTCGTTCCAGCACCAGCCCCTGGCGGCGATGCGCGGCCAGCACCATGCGCGCCTGCGTCCCCAGCAGCCCAGCGAGGATGGCCGTGCCGCCCGGCGCCAGATGATCGGCCAGATCCCGTGCCATGGCGCAGAGCGGCCGGGCCAGGATATTGGCGAAGATCAGGTCATAGACCCCGGTCTTCACCGCCCGCTGCTTCCAGCCATCGGCCAACCGCGCCCGGATCAACCGGCCGACGCCGTTCAGCACCGCGTTCTGGCCGGCGATGCGCACCGACCAGGGCTCGATATCGGTCGCCAGCACCGGCACATGCAGCCGGCTCGCCGCCGCCAGCGCCAGGATCGCGCTGCCGCAGCCAAGGTCGAGCACCCGGCGCGGCCGGCGATGCGCCATGGCACCGAAGGCCAGCAGGCAGCCTTGGGTCGAGGCATGTTCCCCACTGCCAAAGGCCAACCCGGCATCGAGCCGCAGCACGATGCGCCCGAAGCTGGGCGGGTTCGGCACATGCGTCGGGCGGATCAGGAAACGGCCGATCGGCATTTCGGCGAAGGACTGCACGGTGCGCGCCAGCCAGCCTTCGGCCTCGATCGGCTCCGCCGTCAACACCGGCGGGTCGATCCCGGCGATCAGCGCGGCCAGGGCCAGCGCGCCGGTCAGCGCATCCTCATGCGCGCCGGCCTCGCGCACGCCTTCAATCCGCCAGGTGTCGCTCGGCTCATCGCGGAAATAGGCAACCGTCACGCAGGCGGTCTGCAAGGCCGCCTCGAAGGCCGGCACCGCCGCCTCCGCCAGCCCCTCGATCGCCAGCAGCTCCAGCGGCTCCGTCCGCCGGCGGGAGAGCGGCGTGTCCCAATCAGGCGCGCGCTTGCCCGGTCGATTCAGCTCACCATCCTCCGCGGCGCTGTGCTCCTCGGCGGGCGGCATCAGCCGGGCTCCAGGAAACTGTCGAGCACGCGCTTGGCCCCGGCCTTGTCGAACGCGACATCCAGCCGGTTCTCCTCGACTGCGGTGACCGAGCCATAGCCGAATTTCTGATGAAAGACCCGGGCGCCGACTGCGAAGCTGCTGGTCGGGCGCGGCCGTTCCTTCACCTCCCACGCGCCGGCCTCGATCACCCGGGGCCGGCGGGCGAGGAGTCCGCCGCCCTGGAAGACGCTCGGCATGGCGGCGAACCGCTCGCGCTCCGCCAGCGCGCCGCCCTCGCGCAGCACATGCTCGGCCGGCAGCTCCTCAAGGAAGCGGGAGGGG
>CAITYE010000389.1 GCA_903896535.1 uncultured Paracraurococcus sp. | reverse complement strand
CGGCGATTTTGGCATGCCGCTGGAGGCCGCGGCGCATCATCCGCGGATCGACGTCTCCGGCCCCGAAGGCGTCACCGCCGATCGCCGCCTGCCGCCCGAGGTGCTGGCCGCCCTGGCGCCAGCCGGGCCGGTCGAAGTGGTGGAGCATGCCGTGCTGCCGCTGAACTTCGCCTGCCCGAACATTATCTGGCGCGGGCCGGCGGGCATCGAGGGCGTCTCCGATGCCATGACGCCAGGCGCGGGTGCCGTCGCCGCCTGAGCGTCGGCACGAGGGTTGCTTGGTTTGCCTCACAAAGGGGCAGCCGGACCGGGGAGCGTGAACAATGGTTCATGTTTGGTCTGATGTGGTCGCTCCCTGATCAACAGGAGTGCAATCCATGCAGCGTCGCCATTTGCTCGGCCTCACCGCCGGCCTCGCCCTTCCTGCTCTCGCCCCCCGCGCGGGGTTGGCCCAGGGCAAGGATTGGCCGCAGGCCGGCTCGATCCGCCTCATCGCGCAATTCCCCCCGGGCGGGCTGGTCGATACCATCGCCCGGCTGATCGCGCCGTCGCTGGCCCAGCAGCTCGGCCAGACGGTGGTGGTCGAGAATCGGGCCGGCGCCGGTGGCGTGATCGGCACCGATTTCGCGGCCAAGGCACCGCCGGACGGCTATACGCTGCTGGTCAGCCACGCCTCGGTGCATATTTACTCGGCGGCGACGCTGCCCAGCCTGCCCTTCGACCCGGTCACCGACTTCACCCATATGGGCATGCTGGTCGAGGCGCCGAACGTCCTGGTGGTCAAGGCCAACTCGCCCTACAAAACGCTGGCCGAATACCTGGATGCGGCGAAGACTAAGCCGATCCGCTACGGCTCCTCGGGAATCGGCTCGGCGCCGCACCTGCTCGGCGTCATGCTAGGTGCAGAGGGCAAGGTCACCAACCTAGACCACGTGCCCTATCGCGGCAGCGCGCCGGCGATGCAGGACCTGATGGCCGAGGTGATCGAGAGCATGATCGACCCGGTCACCACCAATGTGCAGCTGCTGAAGGATGGCAGCCTGCGCGCGCTCGCAGTCTCCTCGCCGCAGCGCCTCCCGCAACTGCCGAACATCCCAACCTTTGCCGAGCTCGGCTTCGGCAAGCTGACGTCGGCGCAGTGGCTCGGCCTGTCGGGGCCGAAGAACCTGCCGCCGCCGATCGTCGAGCGGCTGACCGCGTTGATCCCCGTGCTGCTCGAGACCCCGACGCTGAAGCTGCGCACCGAAGAACTGGCGACGGTGCCGCGCAAGCCGAGCCCGCTCGGGCCCGATTTCGTCAAGGTGATCCGCGACGAACTGGCCATTTGGACGGCCATCGCCAAGCAGTTCAACATCGTCCAGAGCTGAACGCGACCCGCGCCCTGCCGGCACAGGCAGGGCGCCCCGCGCACCCGGGCAGCCGGAATAAGGGCGGACGGGGCCACAGAAGCTATTCCGGCAATCACGCCGGACCGGGTATGCCCACCGGCATGTCCGGGCATCGCGCCACCCTCGCTGGTTGTGCCGCGCTCGCCCTCTGGGCGATCCTCGCGGCGCTCGCGCGCTTCACGGCGCCGCTGCCGCCCCTGCTGGTGACCTCCCTCGCCTTTGCGGTCGCGGGCCTGCTTGGGGTGGGCTGGCTGGCCAGCCAGGGCCGGTTGCGCGCCGCCCTCAGCCAGCCGCCGCTGGCCTGGGCGCATGGGGTGCTCGGTCTCGCCGGGTTTCACGCGCTCTATTTCGCTGCCCTCGCCCTGGCGCCGGCGATCGAGGCCAATCTTCTCAATTATTCCTGGCCCCTGTTGCTCGTGCTGTTGGCGGCACCGCTGCGCGGCCTGCCGCTTGGGCGGCAAAGGCTCACCGGGGTCGCGCTGGGCGCGCTCGGCACGGCGGTCCTGCTGGGCGGCGGTGCGGCGTTTCCAGCCAGCGCCTGGCCAGGTTTCGCCTGTGCCTTTGCCGCCGCCTGCACCTGGGCGCTCTATTCGGTGCTGGCCGGCACCCGTTGGCTGGCCGGCGTCCCGAGCGAGGCCCTGGCCGTCTTTTGCCTAGGCGCTGCGCTACTCTGCGGTCTGGCGCATCTGGGGTTCGAGCCGCCGGCGCTACCCTCCGACGGGCAGGCTTGCGCGATCCTGCTGCTGGGCATCGGCCCCATGGGCGCGGCGTTCTTTCTCTGGGATATCGGCATGAAGCGAGGCGATCCTCGACTGCTCGGAACGCTGGCTTACGCGACGCCGCTCGCCTCCACCCTGATCCTGCTGGGCCAAGGCGCCGGGGAGCCGTCCTGGCGGGTTGCGCTGGCCGCGCTATGTGTCGCCAGCGGCGGCTTGCTGGCGGCGCGGGCCTGAGCCCTCGCCCCTTGCCTAGACCGGCCTTCGCCGCGATCCTCAAGGCCAAGACGTTCAGGGATACCACGCATGAAGGAGATCTTTGTCGCTGCCGAGGCCGATATCCCCGAGGGCGGGCGCAAGGTGATCGCCGCCGAAGGCGTGGAGGTCGGCGTGTTCCGCATCGACGGTACCCTGAAAGCCTGGCGGAACGAGTGCCCGCACCAGGGCGGTCCGGTCTGCCAGGGCCGCGTCATGAAAGGCGTCGAGGAACGGCTGGATGACGAACGCCGCAGCCTGGGCATTCACTACAAGGACGGCTCGCTGCATGTCATCTGCCCCTGGCATGGCTATGAGTTCGATATCCGCACCGGCCGCCATACCGGGCTCGACCGCATTCGCCTGTCCAGTCATCCGGTCAGCGTGCGCGACGGTGCCATCTATGTCGGTATCCATGGCTGAACCGGCCCTGGATGCCCTCTCGGTCGAGGCGCTGCGGCTGGCCGAGGCGGCACTCGACACCGAGGCTACGCGCAGCATCCCCGATGCCACCGTCCAGCGCCTCATGCTCGCGGGGCTTCGCCTCTTTGCCCGCAAGGTTGAAGAGGAACGACGGAATTTCTTGCCGATCCCCAGCGCCGACGCGGCGACGCCAACCGAGATCGCGGTTGCCGTTACCGAGTTGATCGGCGCGGTGAACCTCAATCTTTTCGACCTTTCCATGTGGGCGAGCCGCCCGCGCTACGATCAGGAGTGACCGCCATGCCGCAGCCCGCGCCTCAGGAACTCCCCGAGATCGGCCCGCGCACCAACTCGCTCGACATCCTGGCGCATGGCCGCCAGCAGGCCATCAAACGGAACCTCCAGAATACGTTCATCGTCGATGTCGACAGCCATATCGGCGAGAGCGGGCATTGGCCGGAGGTCATGAAGTTCCTGGAGAACGACGCGACCCGCGAGGCCGCGTTCACCTTCGGGGGCGGTACCGGCCAAGGTGCCTTCCTCAATGACATGCCAGGCCTGCAATGGCAGGGCGTCCACGGCCGCATTCCCCATGCGGCCGGGCTCAAGGAGCCGGTCGAAGGCAGCGATCTGCCCAAACCAGTTGTGCTCTCGCGCCGCGCGATGGACGCGCTCAGCCTGGATTACCAGGTCTTCTTCCCGAACGGGCTGCTGTTTCTTGGCATGCATCCGGTCAAGGAAATGGAGGTCGAGTTGGCCACCGCCTATAATCGGTGGCTGGTCGAGCATGTCCTGCCGCACGAGCCACGGATGCAGGCGATGCTCTACCTGCCTTTCAACTCCCCGGCAGCAGCAGAGGCGACGATCAAGCGCTTCCTCGGCGCCCGCGGCGTATGCGGCTTCCTGGTCACCAGCACACGCTACCAGCCCGTGCACGCCAATGAATACATGCGCGTTTACGCGATGCTGGAGGAGGCGGGCGTACCGATCGGCTTCCATGCGCACCACAACTGGCACAACGAGTACACGAAGCAGCTGAACCGCTTCATCTCGATGCACGCGCTATCTTTCGTGCTGTCGAACCTCGTGCATCTGACCAATTGGGTCATCAATGGCATGCCGGTCCGCTTCCCGAAGCTCAAGACCATCTGGATCGAGAGCGGCCTCGCCTGGGTGCCCTTCCTCATGCAGCGGCTCGACCACGAATACCTGATGCGCCGCTCCGAGGCGCCGCTGCTCAAGCGCCTGCCAAGCGAATACATGCGCGAGATGTTCTACACCTCCCAGCCGATGGAGGCGCAGAACATGAAACTGCTGGAGGGCACCTTCGAGGCCATCGACGCTCCCAACCAGCTGCTTTACGCGTCGGACTGGCCGCATTGGGATTTTGACGTCCCCTCGGCAATCTGGGATCTGCCTTTCCTCAACGATCAGGCCCGGCGGAACATCCTCGGGCTGAATGCGGCCCGGCTCTTCAACCTGCCGGTCCCGGCCCGCTACCGGCAGATGGCTGCCGAATGAGGCCGGGCCGGCGTGCCCTTTTCGCCGGCCTATTCCTGCCAGGCATCGCCCACGGCGATGCGTGGCCGGCGCGGCCCATTCGCCTCGTGATCCCCTGGCCGCCAGGCGGCGGCAACGACATTGTCGGGCGCATCTTCGCCGACCAGCTCGCGCGCCGTCTCGGCCAGCCCGTGGTGGTGGAAAATCGTGGCGGCTCGAATGGTGTGCTGGG
>CAITYE010000388.1 GCA_903896535.1 uncultured Paracraurococcus sp. | reverse complement strand
TGGCCGCTGGCGTGGCGTTCCGGCAGGCGGCCCTGGTTCACATAGGCGCTGATCTTCTGCCCGGCCCAGAGGAAGGCCGTCTCGAACAACGAGGTATCGACGACGCAGCCGCGCCCGGTGCGCGCCCGCTGTTGCAGGGCCGAGAGGGCGCCGATCACGGTCCACATCCCCGTGCCCTGATCGACCACCGAGGCACCCATGCGCACCGGCGGTCCATCCGGTTCCCCGGTGATCGCGGCCAGCCCGCCAAAGGCCTGCAGCAGCGGCTCATAGCCCGGCCGATCCTTCAGCGGCCCACGATGGCCGAAGGCGCCCATGTTGCAATAAATCAGCCGCGGATGCCGCGCCGTGGTCTCCGCCGGGCCGAGGCCGAGCGCCTCCGGCGCGCCGGGGCGCATGTTGTGGACGAGGATATCAGCCTCGGCCAACAGCGCGTGCAGCGCCTCTCGCCCCGCCGCGGTCTTCAGGTCGAGCGCGACGGAGCGCTTGCCGCGGTTGAACTCATGGAAGTTCAGCGCGTCGCCGTGGCGGAAGGCGAGGCCCATCTGCCGTGCGTCGTCGCCGCCATCGGGCTTTTCCACCTTGATCACATCGGCGCCGAGATCGCCGAGGATCGCCCCGGCGAAGGGCCCGGACAGCACCTGTCCGATCTCGACCACCTTCACCCCGGCCAGCGGCGCCGCCATCACGCGGCGCCCGGGGAAAGCCCGAGCGCGGCGGCCTGCCGCACCTCGAAGGCCCGCCTTTCGGCGTCATAGGCCTGCCCACGGATTCCGCCGCGCACGGTTTTCGCCGCCACCGCGCGATAGCCGGGCCGCCAGGCTTCCGGCAGCGCACGGGCAGCCGAGGGGGTCAGCCACAACCGAAATAGCAGCCGCTTGCGCGCCGGATCTTCGTGATCCTCGAACTCGGTTCGGGAATGCAGGGTGGTGTGGCTGTTCAGCAGCTGCATGTCGCCGGGGGCGAGATGCATGGCATACATCACCGCCGGCCGGCGCAGGATCTCGTCCAGCAGGTCGATCGCCGCGTGCTGGTCGGGCGACAGGGCGGGCACGCCAGCCAGGCGCTGGGCGGAGGTGATGCGGTTGCGGTTCCAGCGGCTATGCAGCCGCCCGTCCCGCTCGGCGAAGATCGGGTGCGGGTAGAAGGCGCCCTCATCCGCGGCCTGTTCGGCCTGCCGGCTGAAATGGAAGGTGCCGTGCAGCAGCGCCGCGAGGTCCGGCCGCTCCGCCACCAGGATGTTGTGCGCGGCGACCGAGCTGCTGACCATGCTCATCCCACCGGACTTGGCGGTGTTGTAGCAGGTAAGCGCGACCACATCGGCGCCGTCGGTGTGGAAATCCAGCTCGGCATTCGAGGAATAGCCGCGCCCGGTGCCGCTGCGATACACGGTGCCGACATCGCGCACGGCGGAGAGGTAGTGCGTTGCCTTGCCCTGCGGCCGCGCGACGCCGCAGTGCAGCCCAATCGCCCAGGTCAGCAGCTCGAATTCCGGCTCGGTCAGGGCGTCCCGCGGCAGGCCGCGCAGCAGGGCGATGCCGCGCCCGTCCTGCGTCTCGGCAAAAGCGGCGCGCAGCGTCGGCAGCGCCTGGCCGAAATCGAAATCCTCCTGGGCATAGGCGATCAGCGGCTGGCCCGGCCGATGCGCCCGGCGGATGGCGGCGACCATCTCCGCCCCCGCCGCCTCCGGCAGGGTGAAGGTCCAGCCGGCATCCCGCTGCAGGTCATCGACAAGCCAGGCGGCACGGCTGCCGGCGGCGATAGGTCGGATCTCGGTCATGGCGGCTGCACTCCCGCGGCCTTCACCCGCTCTCCCCACAACGCCAGCTGCTGCGGCAGGAAAGCCGTCATCTCCGCCGGCGACATATGGCGCGGCACATAGCCCTGCATGGCGAAGCGTTCACGCAGCCCGGCATCGTCGATGGCGGTGTTCAGCGCCCGGGCCAGCGTCTCCACCACCGGGGCCGGCGTGCCGGCGGGGGCGGCCAGGCTGTACCAGACCGTCAGGTCGTAATCGGGGATCACCGAAGACAGCGTGGGCAGGTCCGGCACCAGCGGAAAGGGCCGGCGCGTCGTCACCGCCAGCGCCCGCACCTTGCCGCTGCGCGCGAGGCCAAGGCCGGGGCCGAGATCGGTGAAGGTGGCATCGACCCGCCCGGCCATCACCTCGGTCAGCGCCTCCGGCCCGCCGCGATAGGGGATGACCTGCACCTTGGTCGCCGTCGCCTGGGTGACGAGGCTGACCGCGACGATGGAGGCCGCATTGGCGCAGGCGAAGGTCGCCTCCCCGCCGCGACCGCTGAGGAAGCCGAGGAAGCCCGGCAGATCCCGCACCGGGCTATCGGGGCCGACAACGAGGATATAGGGCATCTCCGCGATGAAGCCGATCGGCGCGAAGCTGCGCAGGGGATCATAGGGCAGCGGCTTGATCAGATGCGGATTCACCGCCGCGGCGGAGGTGGAATAGACCAGCAGCGTATGGCCATCCGGCGCGGCCTGGGCGACATGTTCGGTGCCCACCGTGCCATTGCCGCCGGCGCGGTTGTCCAGCACCACCGGCTGGCCCAGCGCGCGGGCCAGCGGTTCCTGCAGATTGCGCGCCATCACATCGGTCGCGCTGCCGGCGGGAAAGGGCACGACGAGCCGCACCGGCTTTTCCGGCCAGGCGGCGGCGGCGCGGCGGCCAAGCGCCAGCGCCGGCAGCGCCAGCATGAGACGCCGGGCGATCATTCGGCCGCCTCCGCATCGCTGTCCTCGGGGACGAAGACGTAGCCTTCCATGATCCGCCGGGCCGTGCGCCCCAGCGTCGCCCGCAGCACGCGGCCATCCGGGGCGATCTCGCTCTCCGTCTCGATCACCCCGGCGGGGTGGCCGATGCGGATCGCCGGGCGGTTGTGCGATCGCGTCACCTGCTGCACCAGCGTGCCCGGCAGCCGCGACGCGACGCCGGTGCAGACCGTGCTGGTGCCGGCATAGGTCTTGTGCATCTGCTGCATGAACATCAGGCGGGAGACGAGATCGACCTCCGCCGCCGCCACCGTGCCGCCAGCCAGCGCGTTGCGATAATCGGCGGGCGGTGAGACCATGGCGAGCAGTGGCGTTGCCGGGGTTTCGCGGACGGATTGCGCGGCATCCGCCAGCATGCCCATGCGCTGCGCAGCGAGCCCACGGATGCGTTCCAGCAGCGCCCGCAGATCGCCCCGGGCATCGATCTCGGCCGCCGTCTCGGTGCCCGCCAGCCCCAAATCGGCGGCGCGCAGAAAGACGTGCGCATTGCCGATTTCGACCAGCGAGACCTCCAGCCGGCCATGGCCGGGCACGTCCAGCACATCCACCGGATTACCAGTGGGCAGCAGCCGCCCGGTGGCGCCGCCGGCGGTATCGGCGAAATCGATCAGGATGCGCGCGCCGCTGCCGGGCACGCCAGGCACCCGGTAGTCGCCGCGTTCCAGCGGCCGACCCTCGGCGACCGGCACTTCGATGCTGAGGACGCGCCCAAGATTGGTGTTGAAGGCCCGCACGGTGGTGACCGGCGCCTCCGGCGCGACCATGCCTTCATAGATCGCAAAGGCGCCGACCGCGGCGCTGATATTGCCGCAGAGGCTGCGCCAATCGATGTCGGGATGGTCGATCTCCACCTGGCCGAAGGTGTAGGTCAGGTGCACGTCGGGCCGGCGCGGCGGACCGATGATCGCGAGCTTGCTGGTCAGCGGGTCGGCGCCGCCAAGCCCATCGATCTGCCGTTTGTCGGGCGAGCCATAGACCTTGAGGATCACGCGCCGGCGGGCTTCCGGATCGGCGGGAATATCGGCTTCCTTCAGGAAGACCGCCTTGCTGGTGCCGCCACGCATGATGACGCAGCGAAGCGGGGAGGACATCGGGCGCCCTATTGCGGCTGGAGGCCGGCGAGGCGAATGCGCTCTCCCCAGACCGTAAGTTGCTGTCGGAGGTACTCGCCGAACTCGGCCGGCGTCGAGGGGAAGGCGGCATAGCCCAGCTGGTGCAACCGCTCATTCACCGCCGGCTCGCCCAGCACCTGGTTCAGCGCGGCATTGGCGCGGGCGATGATGGGCGCCGGCGTGGCGGCCGGCGCGGCAAGGCCGAACCAGACATTGGCATCGAAGCCTGGGATCACACTGGCGATCGGCGGCAGGTCCGGCGTCAGCGGGAAGGTCGTGCCGCGGGTCTGGGCGATCAGCCGCACCTTCTCTCCCGCCGCCAGCGAACGGCCGGGGCCGACATCGGCGAAGTTCGCATCCACCCGCCCGGCGCTGACATCGGCCAGCGCCTCGGCACCGCCGCGATAGGGCACGGCGAGCATCTCGAACCCGCCCATTTTCGCCATCATGCTGCCGATCACGAAGCCCGCGGCATTGCCGTAGCCGAAGCTGACACCGCCCGGCTTTTCCTGGGCCCGGGCAACGAAGCCCGGCAAGTCGCGGATCGGCCCGGCATGGGTGACCGCCAACAAATAGGGCTCCTCCCCGATCCGCCCGATGGGAGCGAGATCAGTCAGGGGGTTGTAGGGCAGGTTCCGCACCGTGTGCGGGTTGATCGAGGCGCCGCTGGTGCTGATCATCAGTAGCGTGTCGCCATCCGGCGCCGCCAGGGCCGCCGCCGCCGTGCCGACCGTGCCATTGCCGCCCGGGCGGTTTTCGATGACCACGGGCTGGCCCAACGCGCGGCCCAGCGGTTCGCTCAGCACCCGCCCCAGCACATCGGTGCCGCTGCCCGGCGGGAAGGGAATGATCAGCCGGATCGGCCGGCCGGGCCAGCTCTGCGCGAAGGCCGGGGTGGCCAGCAGCAGCAGGCCGGCGCGGCGGGTCAGGCGCATGGCACGCTCCGCGCCACGATGTCCCGCGCGCGATGCGCGGGCATGGCCTCGCAGGCTGCGGCCAGCGCGGCGGCGCCGGCGGCGCCCAGGATCGGATCGACGAGGTGGTGGAATTTCCGCGCCAGCGCCGCCGCCATCTCCGGATTCTGTGGTGAGCCGGAGGGATCGAGCATCTCCCGCCGCTGCCATTGGCCGGGGGCGGTCTCGACCTCGACCCAGCCGCAGAAGCGGCCGGGATAGATCGCGTCATGCGCGGTCTCGTG
>CAITYE010000387.1 GCA_903896535.1 uncultured Paracraurococcus sp. | reverse complement strand
CGCAGTGGCGGGCGGCGCGGAGAGACGGAGCGACACGGCCAGGGGGCGGGGCGCGCGCCCTGGCGCGGTGAGAGGAGCGGATGGACGGTTTGAAGGAGCGGCCGGGCAAGCGCCCGGACCCTGTTTGTAGCCGGAGAGCGGCAAAAATTCAAGAAAAAATGCCTAATTTCCGAAGGCTGCTCTAACCTTTGTTTGGTCTCGGGATTCAGCGCCTTCGGCGATTCCGCCTCAACGCATCCGGCTCTAGGCTGCTCGAGCCTCGGCGTTTCCGAGACCAAGACATCCGGCCAGCCGGGATCGTCGGGCCGGCTAGGCCCCCCGCCTCATGCCGCGACGGGCGGCGGCGTGATCCACAAGGCCGAGGCCAACCCACGCAGCGCCCCCGCGGCGGTGAAGATCGCGGTGCCGGCGGCGCATTTGCGTCCCTCCCGCCCCAGTTGCCAGCCGATGACGATCAGCGGCTCCGCCACCGCCACCGGGCCCAGCAGCTGCCCGGTCATCCGCCCCAGCAGCATCCGCTGCGGCTTGTCTTCCAAGGTGAAGGCGAAATGCCCGGCGCAATCCAGCGCCGACCACAGATAGATCGGCGCCACCTGCCCATCGGCCCCCGCGAAGACCGGGTGCGGCCGCCACAGGGCCGCACTCAGCCCCGGGCGCCCCGGCACCGGGCCGGTGAAGACGCGCAGGCCCTGCCCTTCCGGCCAGGCGCTGCCGCAGACAAAGCATTGCCCGTCCGAATGGCTATAGGGGGAATCGAGGAACCAACGGGTCGCCGCCGCGGCCTCAGCCAAGCTCGGCGGGGCGGGCGGCTGCAGGTCGAGCGTGGCCGGGCGGGCCTCGGCGATCACCGCGCCCGTCGCATCCAGGGCGCTCAGCCCCTCCCCCTCACGCCGGATATCGACCGGCGTCTCCAGCGGCCAGCCGCGCCGCAGCGTCACCTCGGCCGGCGCCTGCCCCAGCAGGCCGGCCAGCAGCCCGGCAACATAGCCGCCATTGCCCAGCCCGGCCGGGCCACGGAAGCGGGCGGGGATGCGCGCGGTGGTCATTCCTTTTGCGCCGCGGGCCGGTCCGCCGGCGTCGAGGTGCCGGGTCCCTCCCCCATAATCAGCAGCACCGCCGGTTCCTCCTTCGCCCCGTCGTAGTGAATGCCGCGCCCGTAATGCGTGACGAAGCCGCCCGCCGGCACCGGCACCGTGGTCTCCGGCGAAAAAACCGGACCGGAGCCCATCCACCAGGTGCCGGACAGCACCGTGATGAAGCGGTCATGGGCGTGGAAATGCGGCCGCGACATGTGCCCGGGCAGCCATTTCACCATCACCGCGTAAAAGCCCGGCTTGGCCGGGTCGCCCACCAGCACCGCCTGTTGATTGCCATTCGCCGTGACCGGCCCCCAGGGGATCTGGTCCGGCAGCTTGAAGGCGATGGCGCGGGGATCGAGCACCTGCTGCTCGGCCAGGGCCGGGCCGGCCAGACAGGCGAACAGCAGCGCGAGGCCGAGCGGGCGAGCGATCATGGCATGGGTCCTCCGCCGCGCAGGCTATCCGGCATGGCGCGGCTTGGGGAGGGTGCCCGGCCCCCTCAATGCGCCAGCGACATCTCCGGAATCCCCTCGCTCGCGCGCCAGAAGCGGTCGAGGCTATCGGCATGCGCGGCGATCGCCGCCGCATCCGCATCCGCCCGTGGCGCGGCTTCCAGGTCGAAATGGTTGAACCGGTTCGTCCCGCGCACCAGCGTCGCGGAAAGCCGGGTCGGCCCGATATGGCGGACCTGCGCGGGGATGTAGCTGATGCCAAGGCCGATGCGGTCCTGCGCCGCCCGGTTCGGCGCCGAGGCATGGAGCGCCAGCGTATGGTGCAGAGAGAACTCGCCGGGCAAGAGCGGGATCGGCACCGCCGCGCGCTCCTCGATCGCCACCTGCGCCGTCTGCCCGCGAGAGAGCATGAGGCGCGGGTCCTTGCGGTCGGCATGCGGCAGTTGGCCGTGCGTGTGGCTGCCGGGCAGGATGCGCACGCAGCCGCTCTCCTCCGTGCTCGGCGTCAGCGCCAGCCAGGCGGTGACATGATCAAAGGGGGCAAGGCCGAAATAGGTCCCGTCCTGGTGCCAGGGCACGAAGCCTTCGCTGCCGGCGGCCTTCCACCACAGCGTGGTGTGGAACACCAGGATATCCGGCCCGATCACATCCTCCACCGCATCGAGGATGGCGGGATGGCGGACCAGTTCCGCGCACCAGGGAAACAGCAGATAGGGCTTGGCGCGGTTGGAGTTCTGCCGGATGCCGGCGGCGCTCTCCACCCGTTCGGTCGCGCCGCAGCAGCGGCGAATGTCCTGGTGCCAGCGTTCCGCCTGCGCCGCATCCACCGCGCGCAGCGGTGCCACATAGCCATCCCGTCGATAGGCGGCGATCTCGGCTTCGCTCAGCAGCTTCGGCATCGACCCATCCCTCCGCGCGCGCGCCCCGGCGCGGGGACCAGCTTGCCACAGGCAGCGACGTGATCCACCGCCTTTCCGCCGACGCGCCGGGCGCGATAGGCTGGGACGACGGAGAACCGCCCATGCCCTCACGCCGCGCCCTGCTCGCGGGGCTCGCCGCCCCCACCCTGGCCCGGGCCCAGACCGGCTGGGTGCCGACGCGCCCGGTCACCTGCGTCATCGGCTTCGCGCCGGGCGGCGGCGCCGACCTGATCGCACGCGCGATCATCGAAGCCACGCAGCCCGCCGTGCCGCAGCCGCTGATCGTCAGCAACCGCGCCGGGGCCGGCGGGACCATTGCCGCGCAGCAGGTGGCCCTCGCCCCGCCCGATGGGCATACCCTGATCCTGGGCGGGGGCAGTGAGAGCACCTCCATCCCCGCCTTCCGCGCCCTGCCCATGACTCCCGCACGGCCTTCCGCGCGGTGATGCGGGTGATGCGCCAGCGCATGTTCATCCTGGCCCGCGCCGATGGCCCCTATCGCAGCATGGACCAGGCGATCGCGGCAGCGCGGGTGAAACCGCAGGCGGTCAGCCACGGCTCCTCCGGCATCGGCTCGCTCTATCACGCCGTCTTCCTGGTTCTGGAGAAGAAGGCCGGGGTCGAGTTCCTGCACGTGCCCTATACCGGCGGCGCGCCGGGGCTGCAGGCGGTCGCCGCCGGGCAGGTGGACCTGATGGTGGCGGCGCCGGAGGAGTTCCAGGGCCTGGTGCAAGGTGGCCTGCTGCGCGTGCTGGCCTGCTGTTCGGATCAGCGCGCGCCGCTGTATCCGGAGGTGCCGACGCTGCAGGATTGCGGCTTCGACATGGCGCTGGAGAACATGAAGGGCTGGTTGGCACCGGCCGCGACGCCAGAGCCGGCGATCCTCTACTGGCAGACCCGCTTCCGCGCAGGCATGCAGCAGCCGGAATGGCGCGCCTTCGAAGCCCGCGCCGGGGAGACCGACGGCTATCTGAACGGCCCCGCCTTCCAGGCGGCGATGGAGGCGGTGCTGAATGCCGTCACGGCGGCGGCGAAGGGCTGAGCGATGCGCCGCGCGCTGGCCCTGGGCTAGAGCGCGATGCGTTGAGGCGGCATCGCCGAAGGCGCTGAATCGCGCGATCCAACACATGCTAGAGCGGGCTGCGTGAACGCATGTGAACGCAGCATGCTCTAGAGCGCGATGCGTTGAGGCGGCATCGCCGAAGGCGCT
>CAITYE010000386.1 GCA_903896535.1 uncultured Paracraurococcus sp. | reverse complement strand
TCGACCAATCGCGGCTGGATGCACGACGACCCAATCCTGTTCGCCGCGCGCGACTGGGTCTCCTGGCTCACCTTCGCCCTGCTGGGCCTTGCCGTACTGGCGGCGCGGGCGATCAACGCCTGATCCCAGCGGTCGCATCCTTTCACCGCCGGGATTGGCTTTTTCCGGCCATCAATCGCCGGGCGAACACCTCCGGTGTCCTGGGTTGCGCGGCATTCGCCGCGGCGCCCCTTCGGGGTTCTCGGCACGCGGCAAAGCCCCTTGCCGCTGGTATGGTATGAACCAGCTGCCCTATTTCGGCAGTTCGATCCGTTGCAGCAGCCGCGCCTTCTCGGCCGTGTCGCGCGCGATGCGCGCGGTGAAGGGGCCGGGGCCGGCCAGATATTCGGTCGGCTGGAAGCCCCGTCGCGCCGCTTCGGCATAGGCCGGCTCGCCCCCGGCGGCGAGGCAGGCGGCCGCCAGGCGGTCGCGCTCGGCCAGCGGAAGCCCGGCCGGGGCGAACAGCCCGCCGAAGCTCGCCGGCGCCATGTCGAAGCCCTGCTCCTTCGCGGTCGCCACATCGGCCAATAGCGGGTGGCGCGCGGGGGCGAAGATCGCCAAGGCGCGCAGCTCCGGCCGGCCGTTCATCGAACCGGCGACCAACGCCGCCGCCTCAATCCGCCCGGCCAGCAGCTCCGTCGCCACCGCCGGCTCGCCGCGATAGGGCACGTCCTGCCATTGTATGGCGGCGCGATCGGCGAACTCCAGGGCGGCCAGATGCGGGATGCTGGCGATGCCCTGATGCCCGTAGCGGATGCCGCCCGGGGCCGCCTTGGCGGCGGCGACAAGATCGCCAAGGCCGTGCCAGGGGCTATCGGCGCGCACTGCCAGGACCATGGCGTTCTCGAAGGTCTGGCACAGCGGGATCAGGCTCTCGGCGCCATAGCCGCCATTCGGGCGCACCGTCGGCAGGACGGTGAGCACATAGGCCGGGGCGAAGAGCAGCGTCGTGCCGTCCGGTGCGGCGCGAGCGACGCTGGCCGTGCCGATGCCCCCCGCCGCGCCGTCGTGGTTCACCACCACCACCGGCGTGCCGAGGCGCTGCTGCATCCCCGGCGCCAGGGCGCGGGCGAGCAGGTCGGTGGTGCTGCCTGCGGCATAGGGGTTGACGATCTGCACCCCCTCCGCCGCCGCCGGGCCAGCCAGCAGAAAGGCGAAATACGAAAGCCTGAACCGCATGGCGGGACGGGTCCTTACAAACCATGTCGCGCCGCCAGGATCGGGTGGCCGGGGCGGGCTGTCCAGCCGCAGGTGCGGGATCGAAGCGTGTACCAATAATAAGAATTCTGAGAAAATCAGGCAATCTCTCAGGTGTAGATCACGCAAAAAGATTGTGTTCCTGATGATCCATCGGGTAATTTGAGACTGTAGGACGCGAAAGGCACGGAACTCTATCCGCGCGTTACCCGGGGAAGCCAGATGTCCACCACAACGCGGATGACATTGAGCCTGCGGCCTTTTTCGCCCGGCCGCCTTCCCAAGGGTCTGCTGATCGCCGCCCTGCTCAGCCTCGCCGCGGTGGAAGTCGTGGCGTTTTATCACCTCTGGCCTAGCGATGACGGCGTCTCTATCTTTGAGACTGAAGTCACGCATCTGCCTGGCGCCCTGATCCATGAGCCTGAGACGATCACCGCCCGTGGCGAGAGCCTGCTACCGGCGCCCGTCATGCTGAGCCTGCTGGGTGGCGGCATGATCGGCTTCGGCCTGTATCGCCGCCACGCGGCGGCCTGACCCGCGGCGCGGACATCGCCATAACCGTTGTCTGTACCACCGCCGCCACCCTAGACTCGATCCGTGAAAAGGGAGCGGCAGCATGGCTATCCAGGCGCTCGGCTATATCGGAATCGAAGCCACCTCGGTGGAGGATTGGGACGGTTTCGCCACCGGATTGCTCGGCCTGCAACGTGTCGAACAGGCGGGCGCCCAGCGCAGCTACCGCATGGATGACCGCAAGCAGCGGATCTTCATCGAGCCCGCCAGCCAGAACGGTGCCCGCTGCTTCGGCTGGGAAGTGCCCGATGCCGCGGCGATGGCGGCCATGGCCGCGCGGCTGGAAGCGGCGGGCCACCCGGTCGCGCGCGGCGATGCCGCGCTGGCCGCGCAACGCCGCGTCGCCGGGCTGATCCTCGCCGCCGACCCGCTGGGCAACCGGATTGAGATCGTCCACGGCGCCGAGAGCACGGCGGAACCCTTCCGCCCCGGCCGGGCCATTTCCGGCTTCCGCGCCGGCGCGCTGGGCATGGGCCACGCCGTGCTGAACCTGACCTTGGCGCAGATGGACCCGACGCTCGCCTTCTACCGCGAGGTGCTGGGCTTCAAGCTTTCGGACTACATCACCACGCCGTTCCGCGCCTATTTCCTGCACGTCAATGCGCGCCACCATTCGCTAGCGCTGATTGAGGCGGCGCAGCCGCGCCTGCACCATCTGATGGTTGAGACCTTCATGATGGATGATGTGGGTCAGGCCTATGACCTCGCTTTGGGCGAGGAGGGGCGGATCGCCACCACGCTGGGGCGGCATGTGAACGACCTGGTCACCAGCTTCTACGCGCGCAGCCCTGGTGGCTTCCTGTTCGAATATGGCTGGGGTGGACGGGCGGTGGATGATGCCACCTGGGTGCCGCATGAATGCACCTCTGGCCCAAGCCTGTGGGGGCATGACCGCAACGCGGTGCCGGCCGAGATCCAGGCCAAGGCGCGGGAGATGAAACTGGCGGCGGCGGCGCGCGGCGAACGCGCGCCAGTGCAG
>CAITYE010000385.1 GCA_903896535.1 uncultured Paracraurococcus sp. | reverse complement strand
TTGCCGTGGTGATTGTCGTAGGCAGCGTCGTCCATGCGCTGCTGATCGACGGAACGATGGAGATAGTGTCGAAGGCGGCGCTATGCGCACTGGTCATCACGGCAGCTGCGAAGGTCATGGTTGATCTGCGCTTACTGACCGACATTCGCCGGATCTCGAGCCGGCAATAGCGGCCGAGCCACGCGCACAGCCATAGTGCATGGTTCTTGCAAAAAATGACGGTGCCTGATCGACGGCGCTGTGTTGAAGCGCTGGAGAGCCAACGCCGCATTTATCGGGATCGCGCATGGGAACGGTGGGCGCAGGGCGCCAAGTGTCGCTGGGCAGGGTGGTATCGCCATTCGTCGTGCAGTAGCCGCTGACAGGCCCATCGATGCGACCGCTGAAGCAGCCGGCCCGTCGGCGGCCCGATATGCCACGGGTGGGGGACAAGACCCCCGCCGCACCAAGCCCCAAATTCGCGTCCCGATCGGAGTTTCGCCCCAGCTACAGCGATACCGGCGGGAAGCAGGCGAGAAATTGCTGGTTACGCCAAAACGATATAGATACCAAAATCGCGGAACAGGAGGCTGAGCATGAGCGAAGAACAACCGAAACCAAACGAATTCCTGGCCGATGTGGTCGAGACCGTGAAGCAGGGGGCGGTCGCCGTCGAAGCGGCCATCGAGGAAGCCGCCGAGGCGGTCGAACACTTCGTCGAGAGGATGGCTGAGCCTGCCCCTAAGGTCGAATACGAACTCCCGCCCGACGCTCCGGTCGAGACATCCGCCGCAGTGCTCGCGCCTACGCCGGTGCCGCCGGAGGCCAGTGCCGAGAAGTCTCGGTGAGGCCAACCGCGCGGCGAACAGGATACCGCGCTGCCGCAAGCCCGGTTGAACTTTGAGCGGATTTCTGACGGCTGGAAGAGCGTTAGAGCGCGATGCGTTGAGGTGGAATCGCCGAAGGCGCTGAATCGCGCGATCCAACAAATGCTAGAGCGGGCTGCGTGAACGCATGTGAACGCAGCATGCTCTAAAGCGCGATGCGTTGAGGTGGAATCGCCGAAGGCGCTGAATCGCGCGATCCAACACATGCTAGAGCGGGCTGCGTGAACGCAGGTGAACGCAGCATGCTCTAGGGATGCCGGCGAAAGACTGATTTGGACTCCGTAGCTCCAGTGTCCAATTCCCCGAGTCTGCGCCGGCCTTCTCAACCCACCGCGATCTGCGTGTAATCCTGAAACCAGCTGCGCGCCGGCACGAAGCCGCGGCAGCGTGGGCTGAGTGCCCGTGGGTTCAGGTCGTGCACCACCGCCAGCAACGCAGCGTCGTCGATCAGGATCTCGTGCAGCCGTGCCATCGCACGGTCCATCGTGGCGGCATCGAAGCTCTGCCGGATCGTCGCCATCTGCGCATTGGCCGCAGGCGCGTTGTACAGGCCCCAATTGATGCCGCGCGGCGGCGCCAGCTCGCCATCGTAGATCAGCCAGCCGGTATTCGGCTCCATTGACGGGATGGCGATGTTCAGCGCGTGCCCGCCGCGCGACGACGGGTCCTTCGCCCCCGCGCGAAGCATGTTGATCGAGGTGGCGAAATCCACGGGCTGGAAGGTCACGTCGAACCAGGCGTCGCGCATGCTTTGCTGCATCGCTTCGTTCATCGGCTGCGGGACCATCTGCCCACCGCCCGAGACCGGCATGATGCAGTTGATGGCGCAGCGGCGGTTCGGGCCATAGCCGGCCTCCGCCATCAGCTTTTGCGCCGCGGGGATGTCGTAGCGCAGCTTGAAGGACGGGTTGCCGAACCAGGGATCCTCCGGCGTCACCTTGCCGCGCGCGGCCAATGCCGCGCCTGAAAGCAGGGCGACCATCCCCTCGCGGTCGATCGCCAGGTTGGCCGCCTGGCGGACCCGCAGATCAGCGAAGGGGCTGCCTTCCGTCACGTTCAGGCGCCAGGCCCAGATATGCGGATAGGCGTTCTGCACCACCTGGAAGCGCGCCGCCTGCAGGGAGGGGATGGTATCCGGCGGCAGGGATTCGACCAGATCCACCTGGCCGGAGCGCAGTGCGGCGACGCGCGCCGCGCCGTCGGGGATCGGCAGCAGGGCGGTGCGCGGCGCCTTGGGGATGCGCCGGGCGTCCCAATAGGCGGTATTGGCTTCCAGATCCGCGCGCTGGCGCGGCGTCACGCTGCTGACCTTATAGGGACCCGTGCCCGAAGGGTTCTGCGCGAACTTCGCCCAATCCCCGCCCAGCGCCTTCCAATGGGTAGGAGAAGCAAACCAGACGAAGGCCATCTGGTAGGGCCAAGTCGCATCAGGCATCCGCGTGGTCAGCGCGATGCGATAGGTGTCCAGCTTCTCGATGCCGGCATAGGAGGTGACGCGCGCCCGTACGAGGGCGGAGCGGGTGCCTTCGAATTGCGGCGCCTGTGGGTTGAAGATCGACTCGAAGTTCCAGACCGCCGAATCGGCATCGAAGGGCGATCCGTCATGGAAGGTGACGCCCTGGCGCAGATCGACGATCCAGCGCCGGCGATCCGCCTCGTCCACCCGCCAGGCGGTCGCCAGGCCCGGCACCAGGCCCGAGGGCCGATCGGCCCGGGAGAGATCCCAGAGCGTCAGGCTGTCATAGACGAAGTAGGAGCCGAAGCGGACACCTTCGAACCCCGCCTCCGGCCCGCCCCAGAGGCGCGGCACATCGCCGATCGACATGGCAATGCGCAAGGGCTGGGCAGTTTGTGCCTCCGCGTCCGAGGCACCGAGCGCGGCAATCAATGCGGGCGAGGCAAGCAGGCTACGGCGGCGAAAGGCGGACATGTGAGAGGCTCCCGGCGAATCTCGGGAGCTAGGCAAACCGTGTGCCGTCGTTCAGCGCACCATGACCCAGTTCTGCCGCTGCATGTAGCGCCGGATCTGCGTGGAGATCGCTGCCCCGATTGCCCGCCCCTCGGCCGCGATATCCGCGCGCCCACCGCTCAGCCTGCCTTCCTGGAAGGTCGAGCCACCCGCCGCTGCCGCCACCTGTCCGAGCGTCCCGGGCGCACCGCCGCGGCCAAGGCCGGGGAAGGCGGCGCTGCTCGCCGTGCCGCGGAAGCTCTGTAACAGGCGGGGGGGCTGTCCGCCCTGCAGGTACCAAACCTGGGCGGCAATCTCGACTCCGCTCGCCCCTGGCGCCAGGCCGGGCAGGTGACGCTGGCGTTGATCGCCCAGATCGACCCCCAGCATCTGTCCATCCACCATCACGTAGCGGCCGATACCGGGTGCAGCGACGGTTGGTACCCGCTGGACGGGCCGGCCGATGTCGTACAGCCCGGCGGCGATCACCTGGCAGAGCGCCGAGCTGGCCTGCTCGGCGGCGTTCAGTTGCACCGGATTTGGGTTGGTATTGACGAAGGCAGCGGCCAGTTG
>CAITYE010000384.1 GCA_903896535.1 uncultured Paracraurococcus sp. | reverse complement strand
CGTCCGCCGCATCCCACAGGAAGGCGCGGGGGTCACGCGCCATGCAGGGGGACGCGGGCGGCGTCGATGCTGGCGGGCAGGTAGGGGTTGCGGATCGCGCTATCGATGGGGAGGTCCACCTTGCGGCCCAGCAGTTCCTCCAGCGCCACGCGCAGCGCCAGGAAATCGGCCAACGCGGGCGGGCTATGGGCGGGGTCGTAGGCCACCAGCAGGTCGAGGTCGGAGCGCGCCGGGTCGAAATCCGCCCCGCGCGCGGCGGAGCCGAACAGGTCCAGCCGCCGCACATGGAAGCGACGGCAGAGGGCATCGAGACCGGGGCGGCGGGCGTCGAAGGCGGGCGGCATGGGCGGCATTCTACGCGACTTCCGCGACCAGGGGTTCGGCATCCTTCACGCGGAGTTCGCCGGACATCAGGCGGGGCAAGAGGAGGTCGCGCGTTTGCGCAAGCGTTCTTGATTCATTGCAATTAGCCAAGATGCGCCGAATCAGCGGTTCCGTCGTAGCGTTGAATGCGTCGGCTACCGCCTGCGATGGCATGAGCATTGTTAGCGATCGCGCCTGCGTGGAGTTCAGCCCTGGGATGGCAACACCCGTCCCCTTCAGGCGCATCTCCGCCATCAGCGCCTCTGAGGTAAGCGCGAAAAACAGAAGCGTCTGGCCAAATGCCGGCATCGCGCGAATTCGATAGACGTGCTCGTTGATCGCGCACTCCTCGAAGGGGAAGCCGTCGCCAACGAGCGTCGCGTGCGGTTCGAACTCACCAGGCCGTCCGCCATCCTTGTAGAGCAGCACATCGCGGCTTTCGACGGGTCCCTTGGTCATGCCGTCGAAAAACCCACGCGGAACGAATTTCGTCTTGCTGTAGTCATAGATGCCTAGCCCAACGATGCTCTCAGCGCCGATGCTGGGCACACCCTCTAGATACCGCGAGACGCCGCCACGAGGGCGGCCGCCGGTCTCCAGGATCGAGATGACGTCAGCCAGGGTGCCAAGTGTCCACCCCTCCGGCTTTCCCTCCGCATCGAGTCGATCCGGAAATAGCGCCCAGACGTCGGGGGCAAGGTAGGGCGGGCGTCCCTCCATTTTCGCGCGGGTGGGGCCGAAGGCGACGAACCAGTCCTTGAAGATCGCCCGCGCCATCGCCTCCAGCGTCTCGTTCATCCGCCGGTTCAGCTCGATCTTGTCGTCGAGCGCGCAGAGAGCCGAGGTGATCTGCGCTCGTTGTCGAGCCTCAGGCCACGGAACCGGCAGTTGTTTTATTTCCTTCAAATTCAACGTGGCTTGGACTGTAGTGTTGCACCAGTTCCGTATGGTGTTCTGCACTTCCGGCGCAGCCAGTGCGTAGGTCAGAAATTGAGCATCATCCGGGTCAATCAGCCGCAGTACGGCAAGCGCTCTGGCCGCATTCCATCCTGCCATTTTTGCTGGAACCACGGCCGCCATACCTGGTCTTCCGACAAGCGTAATCAGGCATTCGCCGCCCACAAGTTCTGTACGTCGGTACTCGCGATGGACCTCGGGAGATATGCGGAAGGTCGGGCGCAGAGAGATTTTTCCGGCGACCAAATCGCCGACGCGAATGAGCGGCACACCGCCATCGAAGTTCTCGCCTGGGTACATCACCCCGACGGAAATGCCACGATCGCTGGACAATAGAGAGCCAACTGTGCGGGTCGGCCATTCAGGCATCGGCTGAAATCCTACTGAGCACTTCGGAGATGTGCTCATCCTGAATCCGCCCCTTGGCAAACATGTCGTCGAGCGTTTCTCGGAGCGCGGCAAACCTTTCGGCGAAGGGTATTTCGTCGTCCTCCGCTTCTACCGCACCAACGAATCGTCCCGGCGTCAGCACATGCCCGTGGCCGCGTATGTTCTCCAGGGCCACCATGCAGTCCAACGCGTCCGCCTCGACCATCGCGCGGCGGATCACATCTTCCCCGCTCTGGCTGGAGGACATGGAGCCATTGGCCAGCACCACGCCCGCTGTGCCGCCCGGCGCCAAGTGCCACCAGATATGCTGCAGCCAGGCGTAGTTGGCGTTGGCCGCGGGCGGTGCACCGAATACCCAGCGTGCATCCTCCCGCAGCCGCTCTCCGCCCCAGTCGGAGATGTTGAAGGGCGGGTTGGCCAGGATGTGGTCGAAGCGCAGGTCCTTCAGCTCATCCTTGTGGAAGCTGCCTTCGTTGTTCCAGCGGATGTCGGCGTCGATGCCGCGCACCGCCAGG
>CAITYE010000383.1 GCA_903896535.1 uncultured Paracraurococcus sp. | reverse complement strand
CCGCGATGGCGGGCACGAAACAGCAGACGGCGGCAGCGGTGACCGATTTCGGGATCGCTTGGCATGGTGTCCGTCGGGTCCAAGACTGGCATATAGGGGCACATGGGAATCCTGTCAGCCCAGCCCGCGGCAACACCGCCGAACGAGGAGAGCCGGCTGGCGGTGCTGCAAGCACCGCTGGCCGGGCTGCCCGGTATTGGCGCCGTCACCGCGAAACGTCTGCGGGAAGCCGTGGGCGGCGAGCGCCTGATCGACCTGCTGTTCCATCTGCCCGAGCGTTACGCCGCCCGCCTGCGCATCGAGAGCCCCACCGACGCGGTACCCGAGACCGATGTCATCCTGCCGGCGGTGATCATTGGTCTGCGCGCGGCTCGCTCTCGCCTAGGTCGGCCCTATGTAGAGGTGCGCGCGGAAGCCGGCGGCAAGCGGCTGACGATCCGTTATCTCAACGGCCGGCTGGATTGGCTGGGACGGCAGCTGCCGGTTGGCGAGACCCGGCTCTTCGCCGGGAAGATCAAGGCCGAACCGGGCGGGTTCACCTTGCTCAACCCCCTCTCGGCCAGCCTCGCCGAGGGGTTGCCGCAACTGGAGCCGGTCTGGCCGTTGGTGAAGGACCTGCGCTTGTCGCAGGTGTCACGCGCCATGGCGGCAGCGCTACCCCGGCTGCCCGCCTTGCCGGAATGGCTGGACCCGGCCTTGCTGCGGCGCGAGGGGTGGCCGGATTTCGCCGCGGCGCTGGCCGCCGTGCAGGCGCCGACAGCGCCGCCCCCCACCACGGCGCGGGCACGGCTTGCCTATGACGAGGTGCTGGCCGGGCAGCTTGCGCTTGGCCTGGTGCGGCGGCGAGTACGGACGCGGCCGGGTCGCGCGCTGGTGGGTGATGGGCGGCTTCGGGCGGCGGCGCTGGCGGCCTTCGGGCACGAACTCACCCCCGCCCAGGCGCAGGCCGTGCGCGAGATCGATGGGGATCTGACGGCACCGATCCGCATGCTCCGGCTGCTGCAGGGTGATGTCGGTGCGGGCAAGACGCTGGTCGCGATCCTTGCCATGCTGCGCGCGGTGGAAGCGGGATGCCAAGCCGCGCTGATGGCGCCGACTGAATTGCTCGCCCGCCAGCATCTGCGCACGCTCGACCGGCTCTGCACGCCGGCCGGCGTCCGAGTGGAATTGCTGGCCGGCAGCGTGAAAGGGGCGCAGCGTCGGCGGGTCCTCTCGGGCCTTGCTAGCGGTGCGGTGCAGATCGTCGTTGGTACCCATGCGCTGTTCCAGGAAGGCGTCAGTTTCCGCGATCTCGGCCTCGCGGTCGTCGATGAACAGCACCGCTTCGGCGTTTCCCAGCGCTTGCTGCTGGCCGAGAAGGGGGAGGCGGCAGATATGCTGGTGATGACCGCCACCCCCATTCCGCGCACGCTGCTGCTGACTCAATGGGGTGAAATGGCGGTCAGCCGGCTGGTCGGCAAACCGGCCGGACGCCAGCCGATCACCACAACGCTCCATGGTCTGCGCCAATTCGATCAGGTGGTCGCCGCCCTTGGCCGCGCCGTGGCCCGCGGCGCCCGGGTCTATTGGGTCTGCCCACATGTGGCCGAGAGCGACATGCTGGACATCGCCGCCGCCGAAACCCGCTTTGCGGAATTGGCGCAACACTTTCCCGGCCGCGTCGGCCTCGCCCATGGCCGGCTGGACCCGGAGGCACGGGAGCAGGCCCTGCAAGCCTTTGCCAAGGGCACGACCCAGGTGCTGGTGGCGACCACGGTCATCGAGGTCGGCGTCGACGTGCCGGAGGCGACGGTGATGGTGGTGGAGCACGCCGACCGCTTCGGCTTGTCCCAGTTGCATCAGCTGCGCGGCCGCGTCGGGCGTGGACGAGAGGCCAGCTATTGCATGCTGCTCTATGACGAGGCGCTGGGTGGCGTGGCGCGGGAGAGGCTGCTGATCCTGAAGGATACGGAGGACGGCTTCGTCATCGCCGATGCCGATTTCCGCCTGCGCGGCGCCGGCGAGCTGCTGGGGACCCGGCAATCCGGCCTGCCGGTCTTCCGCCTGGGGCTGGCCGAGGCCGAGGCCCAGGACGGCCTGCTGCACATGGCGAACCGGGACGCCTCGCTGCTGCTCGAGAAGGACCCGACGCTCACCGGCCCGCGTGGCCAGGCGACTCGTCTGCTGCTCGATCTCTTCGATCGTGGCGGGGCGATGCAGACGCTGCGTGCCGGATAGGTCCCTCTTGCAAACCGGCGGGGGCCTTGTACATCGCCCTTCCAACCCGACGTCGTCTGGAGAATCCCGCCTGACCGCGCTGATCGAGATCGAGCGCCTGACCAAGCGCTTCGCCGGCTTTACGGCGGTGGACGACGTGTCCTTCGCAGTCGCGCGTGGCGAAGTGCTCGGCTTCCTCGGGCCGAATGGTGCCGGGAAATCGACCACCATGCGGATGCTGGCGGGTTTCCTGCCGCCCACCTCCGGCACCGCGCGCATCGCCGGCGCCGATATCCAGGCCCAGCCAGTCGCGGCCAAGAGCGCCCTCGGCTTCCTGCCGGAAGGCGCGCCGGCCTACCCCGACATGACCGTCACCGGCTTTCTCAGCTTCACCGGCCGGATCCGCGGCTTCGCCGGGGCGGCGCTGCGCGAGAAGGTCGCACAGGCGATGGCGATGACCGAACTCGATAGCGTGCGCCTGCAGCCGATCGAGACCTTGTCCAAGGGTTTCAAGCGAAGGGTCGGGCTGGCGCAGGCATTGCTGCACGATCCCCCCGTGCTGATCCTGGACGAGCCGACCGATGGGCTCGATCCCAACCAGAAGCATGAGGTACGCGGGCTGATCCGGCGCATGGCACCCGACAAGGCGATCATCATCTCGACCCATATCCTCGAGGAAGTGGCGGCCGTCTGCACCCGGGCCATCGTCATCGCCCGGGGCCGGGTGGTGGCGGACGCCACCCCAACAGCGCTCGCCGGGCGCGGGCCTGATCTCGACACGGTCTTCCGGGACCTGACCCTCGGGCAAGGGGCGGCGTGATGCGGGCCGCCCTTGTCATCGCTGCGCGCGAACTGGCTGCCTACTTCGCCACGCCGGTTGCCAGCGTGTTCATCGTGATCTTCCTGATCCTCGCGGGCACCCTGACCTTCACCATCGGTAATTTCTTCAACCGTGGGCAGGCGGATCTGCAACCCTTTTTCGGCTTCGTGCCCTGGCTGTTCCTGTTTCTTGTCCCGGCCTTGACGATGCGGCTCTGGGCGGAGGAACGGCGGCTCGGGACAATCGAGTTGCTGTTCACCCTGCCAATCGAGCCCTGGCAGGCGGTAGTCGGCAAATTCCTCGCCGCCTGGATGTTCTGCGCGATCGCCCTCGCCCTCACCTTCCCACTCTGGCTGACGGTCAACGCCCTGGGTGAGCCGGATAACGGGGTGATCCTGGCCGGCTATATCGGCTGCTTGCTGGTCGCCGGCGTCTATCTGGCGGTCGGTGCGGCGGTTTCGGCGCTGACCCGCAACCAGGTGATCGCCTTCGTCCTCGCTGTCTCCCTGTGCTTCCTGCTGACCGCGACCGGCAGCCCAATCGTGACCGAGTTCCTCTCCGACCGCCTGCCGGCCCTGGCCGAGATCGCGCGCGGCCTCTCGGTCACCGAACGCTTCCTGGACTTTACCCGTGGCCTGATCAGCCTGCCGAACCTCGTCTACTTCGCCAGTTGCATCGGCTTCGCGCTGTTCGCCAATGCGGCCGTACTCGAACACCGCAGGGCGGCCTGAGGCCATGCGCGCATCCCGCCTGTCGCAGACGATCATCGCCTTGCTCGCCGCCGCCGCGCTGGCGATCGGGGCCAATATGATCGTCGCGCGCCTGGCGCCGCAGGCCCGCCTCGATCTCACGCAACAGAAACTCTACAGCCTCTCGGCGGGTACCCGGCAAACGCTGGCGGGACTGCAGGACCCGATCACGCTGCGACTGTTCTATTCCCGCCGGCTCGGCGCGCAGATCCCGCTTTTTGGCGCCTATCACGACCGGGTGCGGGAGTTGCTGCAGGAATACGTCGCGCTGGCCAAAGGCAAGCTGCGGCTTGAGCTTTACGATCCTGAGCCGTTCTCACCGCTCGAGGATCGGGCGATGGGCTACGGCTTGCAGGGCGTGCCGCTCGACCAGGGGGGGGAGCAGGTCTATTTCGGCCTGGTCGGCACCAACCAGGTGGATGACGAGCGGATTATCGCCTTTCTCCAGCCGGATCGCGAACGCTTCCTCGAATATGATCTGACACGCCTGGTCTATGAGCTGTCAAACCCGGCCCGGCCTGTGCTGGGCGTGCTCTCGCCCCTGCCGCTGAACGGCGATCCGCGCGCGATGATGATGCGCCAGCCGCAGTTGGCCCAGCCTGCGGCGGTGATGACCCAGCTGCGGCAGTTCTTCAGCGTGAAGGACATCCCGCTCGATACCGCGGCGATCGCGCCGGAGATCCGGGTGCTGCTCGTCGCGCATCCGCAAAATCTCTCCATCGGCGCGCAATACGCGATCGACCAGTTCGTGATGCGGGGCGGCAAGCTGATCCTGCTGGTCGACCCGCACAGCGAGGCGCAGGCCGCACGGCCGGGCCCGGGCGGCCAGCCGCCGCGCGATACCGCCTCCTCGCTCGAACGCCTCCTTGAGGCCTGGGGCATCGAGGCGCCGAAGGACAGCGTCGTCCTCGATCTCCGCGGGGCGTGGCGCGTGCGGGCCAATCCGCAGGACCGCGTGCAGGCGGTCGATTACCCGGCCTGGTTCAATCTCTCCGGCGAAAGCCTCAACAAGGCCGAGGTCGCGCTGGCGCAACTCGACCAGATCACCCTCGCCTCGGCGGGCGAGGTCCGCTTGAAGCCGGGCAGCGGCCTGGAATTCGTCCCACTGCTCACCGCTTCGCCGCAAAGCATGCGGGTGGATGCGGCGCGCGTCCGCCAGGACCCAAACCCCACCAAGCTGCTGGGCGAGTTCAAGCCGGATGGCGAAACCCACGTTCTTGCAGCGCGGCTGCGCGGGCCGCTCGCCTCCGCCTTCCCCGATGGGCCACCGCCCCTGGCTGAGGCGCAGACACCCCCCGAAGCGCGGCCCCCGCATCTCAACCGGACCGAGGGCGCGGCCAATATCGTCATCGCCAATGACAGCGACATCCTGGAGGACCGCTTCTGGGTGCGGGTGCAGGATTTCTTCGGCCAGCAGGTCGCCACGCCGATCAGCGGCAATGGCGCCTTCATCGGCAATCTGGCCGAGACGCTGGCGGGCTCCGATGGGCTGATCTCGCTCCGCTCCCGCGGCGACTCCCTACGTCCCTTTACCTCGGTCGAGGATCTGCGCCGCAGCGCCGACGCCGCCTATCGGCAAACCGAACGGCAGCTGACCGAAAAGCTGGAGAGCACCGAACGCAAGCTGCGCGAGCTGCGCCAAGGCGACCGTGCGGCCGGCGGGCAGACCGTCATCACCCCGGCGCAACGCGCCGAGATCGATACCGCCCGGGCCGAAATCCTCGCCACCCGCCAGCAGTTGCGGGCCGTGCAGCTGGAACTCCGGCGGGATATCGAGCGGCTGGAGACGCGCCTGCGCCTGCTGAACATCGTCGCCGTGCCGGCGGTGCTGACCCTTTTTGCCATGGGCCTTGCCTATTGGCGCGCCCGTCGGCGCCGCGCGGCCCGCGCATGATGTCGCGCCGCGCCTTGCTCTGGCTGTCCGGCGCCGGGGCCGCAGCACTCGCGGCCGGTCTCTGGCTGCCCACACCGACCGCGCTGCGCGAGGCGCCGGAGCCGGGCGGCCTGCTCTTTCCCGGCCTCGCGCAGCGGCTGGACCGTGTCGCCAGCGTGGAATTCCGCCGCGGCGAGGCGAAGCTCGTGCTGCGCCGCCAGGGGGAAGTTTGGGTCCTGCCGGCGATGGCCGAGTATCCCGCCCGCAGCGACCGGGTGCGGGAGACGCTGACCGGCCTGACGGAACTGCGCCTGGTGGAGGCCAGGACCGCCGACCCCGCCCTGTATGATCGGCTTGGGGTCGAGGACCCGACCCAGCCGGGAACTACGGCGGTCCTGCTGCGCCTGCTCGATAGCCAAGGGTCGGCCATCGCCGAGGTCATCCTGGGGCGGCGGCGGATGCGAACCCAGGGCGGCCTGCCGGAAGCGGTCTTCATCCGCCGGCCGAATGAGGCGCAATCCTGGCTGGCGGAAGGGCGCGTCCTGTCGGATACCGACGCCAATCTGTGGGTGGACCGTGACATCGCCAACCTGCCGGCCAGCACGCTGCGGCAGGTTCTGGTGCAACGCGCGGGCGAGCCGGAGCTGACCCTTGGCGCCAAGGATGGTCAGCTGGCGCCGATCCCGCCGGTGGCGGCGGCGCTCGACCCGGTCGCGCTGGATGAAATCGCCCGGGCGTTTGAAGTTCTGACCTTCACCGAGGTCAAGCCCGCCAGCAGCGCGAGCGGCGAAGCGCTGGGCAGCGCGCGGTTTGAATTCGCCGATGATCTGGCCATCACCGCCCGGCTTTCGCGCGATGGCAGCGGGCTTTGGCTGCGCCTTGCGGCGACCGGCGGGGCGGCGGCGCAGCGGCTGGATGCGCGCTGGCAGGGTTGGGCCTTTCAGGTCGGCGACTGGAAGGAGAAGGCCATGCTGCCGCGCCTGGGAGAGCTGGAAGCCAAGCCGGCGACACCCCCGGCCGGCGCCGCGCCGGCCCGATGACCGATCGGCACTACCCGACGCGCCCCTGGGTGGGCATCGGCGTCATCGCCTTTGATGGGGAGCGGGTCTTGCTGGTGCAGCGCGGCAAGCCGCCCCGGCGCGGCGCCTGGTCCCTGCCCGGCGGCGCCCAGCATCTGGGCGAGACCGCCGAATGCGCAGCACGGCGGGAGTTGCAGGAGGAGACCGGCATCAAGGTCGGGCCCCTGGCCCTGGTTGCGGTGATCGATGGCATCACCCGCGATGCGGCCGGCGCGGTGCAGTACCACTACACCATCATCGATTACTGCGCCCGGCACATCGCCGGGGACGCGACCCCGGGCGATGATGTCTCGGCGGTGGCCTGGGCGATGCCGGCGGAGCTGGCCGCCTATGACCTGACCCCGGAGGCGCTGCGGGTGATCGCCGAGGCGCGCGCATTGTTGGGCGGCGGAGGCTGAGGATGCGCCTGTGGTACCAGTCCCTGACGCGGCCCGACGCCTGGCCGGCCTATAGCGCGGCGCTGCGCCGGCTGATCGATGCCGCCGCCGACCCCGGCACCACCGTAGAAATCCACGGCATTGGCGGGCGCGGTGGCGTCGGCGACCAGTATCGCAGCCTGGAGTTCATCGAGACGATCGAGGTGCTGGAAAATGTCGCGGCGGCGGATGCGGCGGGCTTCGATGCGGTGCTGCTGGGCAATATCGCCGATCCCGGGCTGCGGCAGGCGCGGGAGCTGGCCGGCATCCCGGTCTTTGGCCTGTGCGAGACGGCCTTGCTGACCGCCTGCCAGATGGGCACCAGCATCGGCCTGGTCATCGCCAACGACAAGCACCATGCCCGGATCATGGACAATGTCGCGCTGTATGGGCTGGCCGGGCGCATCGCGCATGTGGAGCGGATGACGGTGGACCGGCTGGTCGATCTCGACGCCGCCTTCCGGGAGGGGCCGGAGCGGGCGAAGATCCTGGAGGAGTTCCGCCGCGCCGCGGCAGCCTGCGCGACGCGTGGGGCGGAGGTGGTGATCCCGGCAGCCGGCGTGGCCATGGTGCTGGTCGCCGATGCCGGCATCCACGAGGCGGGGCGCGGCACGCCGGTGCTGAACGCGGCAACCGCCCTGTTGAAGAATGCCGAGGCGATGGTGAAGCTGAACCGGCTGATGGGCGGGCGCTTCATCAGCCGCCGGGCCGCCTATGCCCAGCCGCCCGCCGACCAGATCGCCGAGCTGCGGCGCTATTACGGCCCGATTTTCCCCCATATCCAGGCGCCCTGAGCGCCGGCCGATTGCGGGAAAAAACCCTGGCGGTTGGCCGGGTTGGTGGCTTTCGGACAAAGGCCCTTTTCTGCGGGAGGGCGCGATGGCGCCCACGGCCGGGCGGGCGGCGGCCAGCGGGCCAAAACCCAGGCAAGACGCCGGGTTGGTGGCTTTCGGACAAATCCCTTTTTCTGTGGGAGGGCGCGATGGCGCCCCCGGCCGGGCGGGCGGCGGCCAGCGGACCGAAACCCAGGCAAGACGCCGGGTTGGTGGCTTTCGGACAAATCCCTTTTCCGGGGGTGGGCGCGAGGGCGCCCGCGGCCGCAGTGGCGGGCGGCGCGGAGAGACGGAGCGACACGGCCAGGGGGCGGGGCGCGCGCCCTGGCGCGGTGAGAGGAGCGGATGGACGGTTTGAAGGAGCGGCCGGGCAAGCGCCCGGACCGTGTTTGTAGCCGGAGAGCGGCAAAAATTCAAGAAAAAATACCTAATGTCCTAGAACGCGATGCGTTGAGCTGGGGTCTGATGGATCAGGGCGTGATCCGGCAGACCGGACATAAGGTGCTCTAGACCCGGTATTTCCAGACCAGGACACCCGTTCAAACCGACTCACCGGGCCGGCTATGCCCCCCGCCTCATGCCGCGACGGGCGGCGGCGTGATCCACAAGGCCGAGGCCAACCCACGCAGCGCCCCCGCGGCGGTGAAGATCGCGGTGCCGGCGGCGCATTTCCGTCCCTCCCGCCCCAGTTGCCAGCCGATGACGATCAGCGGCT
>CAITYE010000382.1 GCA_903896535.1 uncultured Paracraurococcus sp. | reverse complement strand
CCGTGCAACGGCCGCACCCGCCGCTGTGGATCGGGGGCGAGAGTGGGCCGTCCATGCGCCGGGCCGCCCGCGTCGGCGATGCCTGGTATCCGATTGGCAGCAACAACGCGCATCTGCTGGACACGCATCCGCGCCTTGCGGCAGGCATTGCGCGCCTTCGCGCGCTGACCGAAAAAGCCGGACGCGATCCGGCGGCAGTGGGGGTGGTCTTCCGGGTCAAGCAGCACGCCCATGCGGCGCCACCCGCCAGCGATGGCGAGCGTCGGCTGTTTAGCGGTACGATCGACGACGTGCTGCGGGATATCGAGGTGCTGCGGAAGCTTGGCGTGCAGGCGCTGGATTTCGACTTCGAAGGGCGCGATGCCGCCAAGGCCGCTGCCCAGATGGAACGCTTCCGCGGCGAGGTTCTGGCCCGGATCTGAGGAGAGAAAATCATGGAATTCGGACGTCTCGGGGTTTGGTGCTCGACCGATCGGCTGGACGCGGCGGGCCTGAAGGCGCTGGCACAAAGCGCTGAGAGCCTGGGCTACGGCACCCTCTGGTACCCGGAATCGCGGGGGTATGAGAGCATCGCCCTGGCCAGCTTCCTGCTGTCCAGCAGCCGGCGCCTGGTCCTCGGCAGCTCGATCGCCAATATCTATGCGCGCGATGCCTTCACCGCGCGCCGCGCACTGGCCACGCTGAACGCGCTGCACGGCGGGCGCTTCGCACTCGGCCTCGGCGTCTCCCATGTGCCCATGGTGGAAGGGCTGCGCGGACATCGCTACGACAAGCCGGTGCCGGCGATGCGGGCCTATCTGGAGGGCATCGCCAAGGCGGGCGATGGCCAGCCGGAAGGGCCGGTACTGCTTGCTGCGCTTGGGCCGCTGATGCTGAAACTCGCGGCGAACGCCAGCGACGGGGCGGTGCCCTACAACGTCACGCCAGAGCACACCGCCGAAGCTGCCCTGATTCTCGGGCCGGGCAAGGTGCTGGCGGTCGAACAGAAGGTCTGCATCGAGACCGACAAGACCCGCGCCCGCGCGCTCGGCCGCAAGGAACTGGCGCGCTACATGACCCTGCCGAATTACGTGAACAACTGGAAGCGGCTGGGCTTCAGCGATGCCGAACTGGCCGATGGCGGGAATGACCGCTTCATCGACGCCATGGTGCTGAACGGCGACGCCGCCAGCGTGAAGGCCGGGCTGCGCCGGCACTTCACGGCCGGCGCGACGCATGTCTGCATCCAGCCGGTGACGGAGGATGGCGACACGGCCAGCCGCGACGCCATGCTCAAGGCGCTCGCCGATACCTGATCAGGCGCCGAAGACCTCGCCCATCGCCTGCCGCCAGCGCCGCATGTAGTCCAGGTGGGAGGCCTTGTCGGTCTCCCGCACGCGCTTGTGGACGGGGTTGGTGAAGGTGTTGTGCAGGCAGATCCGGGTCGCCCCCGCCGCCTGCCAGCGCCGCGCCTCCGCCTGCCAGTCCCGCTCCTCGCCCTCGGCGCAGGAGACCCAGACCTCAAGGCCGATGCGAGCCGGGTCGCGCCCGGCCTGTTCGGCAAGGCGCCGGACCGTGTCCCATTGCTCCGCCATCTCGGCCCCCGGCGGCAGCGCCAGCTGCATCCAGCCATCGCCGAGCCTGGCGATGCGCGCCAGCGTCTCCGGCACATGGCCGCCGAACCAGACCGGGATATGCCCGCCGGGTGGGCGCGGGTTGATGCCGACATGCGGCAGCGTGTGCCACTGCCCCTTGTAGTCGATGAAGGTTTCGGCCCAGAGCTTCTGCATCACCTCCACCTGCTCGACCGAGCGGCGGCCGCGATTGCGGAAATTCTCACCAAGACCGATGAACTCGGCCTCGTTCCAGCCGACCCCGACGCCCAGCCGGAAGCGGCCCTCGCACAGCACGGCAAGGCAGGCGGCCTGCTTGGCAACCAGCGCGGTCTGCCGCTGCGGCAGGATCAGCACCTGGGTCGAAAAATGCATCCCTGGCGCGATGCCGGCGAGGAAGGCAAACAGCACGAAAGGGTCGTGATAGAGATTACTGGCTTTTGGCCGGCCATCGGCCGAGAGCAGCCCAGGATCCACCCCGAGGACATGATCCGGCAGCACGATATCGGCATAGCGCAGTTCCATCGCGCGGGCGGCGAACTCGCGGACCGTCGCCGGATCGCCGCCGACATCGCCGAGCGGCAGGGAATAACCAAGATGCATCGTCGCCCCCGTT
>CAITYE010000381.1 GCA_903896535.1 uncultured Paracraurococcus sp. | reverse complement strand
TGGTTTCGATGATCTGGGGGGTCGCCTTGACGACGGTCGCATCGGGCGCCGCCTATGTCATCGCGGCAGCGCGGCGGCCTGTCGGTCCCCCCGGCCATGGCTGAGCCCCTGCCGGGTCCGTCGCCTGCAAGCACCCGCGGCCAGCGCCTTGCCTTGTTCGCGGGCTTGACCGCGGTCCTGTGCGCCGGGCTTTGGCTGTTCTCGCCGATCCTGACGCCCTTCGTGCTGGCCGCGGTGATCGCCTACTTCCTTGATCCAACGGCCTATCGGCTGACCCAACTCGGGCTGCCCCGCACGCTTGCTGCATTGCTGCTGGTCGCGACCCTGGTCGCCACGGCTTTCCTGATGTTGCTGTTGCTGTATCCCCTGCTCATCTCCCAGGTCACGATTTTGCTGCAAAGACTGCCGAGTTATGTGCTCGGCATCGGCACGGCGACGCGGGATGCGGTTGCCGCTTTGGCCGAACGCTTCCCCGATGTCTTCGACGCGCGGCTGCAGGACTTGGCGGTCGGTCAGGCGGGGGCGATCATTTCCTATCTCGGCACGTCAGCGGCCAAGCTGCTCGGTGGCGGCGTGGCGCTCTTTCACGTGTTCACCTACGTCACGGTGACCCCGGTTGTTTGCTTTTACCTACTGCGCGACTGGCCGGCGATGTTGCGGCGGATTGACGGCTGGTTGCCGCGCCGTTCCGCCGCTTCGCTGCGTGAAATCGCCCGCGAGACCGATCGCATCCTCTCCGCCTGGCTGCGCGGGCAACTGCTGTGCTGCGCCTTGCTGGCGGTTTATTACGCGATCGCGCTTTCGGCGATCCGCCTCGAACTGGGACTCACGGTCGGCCTGATGGCAGGTGTTCTCTCGTTCATCCCCTATATCGGCTCGATCACCGGGCTGATCACCGCGCTGGCCTTGGCCTTGGCGCAATTCGGCAGCTGGAACGGCGTGTTGCTGGTGCTGGGGATCTTCCTGGCCGGGCAGATCGTCGAGGGATACTTGATCTATCCTCGACTCCTGGGCGATCGTGTGCAGCTCCATGCGGTATGGGTCATCTTCGCCCTGTTCGCCGGCGGCATCGCCTTTGGCTTTCTGGGCGTGCTCCTTGCGGTGCCGCTCGCGGCGGTACTCGGGGTCATCATCCGCCATTGGATGCAGCGCTATCTCGAGAGTCCGCTCTATCAGGAGCCGCCGCATCCGCAGCCGGACCCCGCGGGACGGTGAGCCGATGATGACTCGCCAGCTGGCACTGCCGCTGTCCCCGGCATCGCCCCCCGCCTGGGGCAGTTTTCTGGCCGATGCTAGTAATGCCGAAGCGCTCGGCTTCCTCTGCCAGCCGGACGCCTGGCCAAACCGGCGACTCGCACTGTTTGGCCCGGCGGCGATCGGCAAGACGCATCTGCTGCGCGCGACCGCCGATGCCCGGGGCTGGCCCGTGCTCCTTGGCCCTGATTTACGGGGTTTGCCGGATCTGCCGCCCGGCTTTGGCCTGGCGCTCGATGATGCCGATTGTGCGGCGGAGGAGCGGGCCCTGCTGCATCTTCTCAACTGGTGTGCGGAACAGGGCCGGCCATTGCTGCTCGCCGGTCGTCAGCCCCCCGCCCGGTGGCCGGTGCGCCTGCCCGATCTGTCGAGCCGGCTGAGGGGCATGACGACGATCGGGATCGCACCCCCATCTGATGAGCTGCTGGCGGCGTTGTTGCGACGGCATTTCCAGACCCGGCAGTTGCGCGTGGAAGAAGCTGTGCAGGACTGGCTGCTGCTACGTTTGCCACGAACCGGCGCCGCCATGGCAGAGGCAGCCGCGCGGCTTGACCGGGCCGCGCTGGTGGCGGGCCGCGGGGTGACCCGGGGCTTGGCTCAGGCCGCGCTCGGGGATCTGCTCGATGGCGGATATGACGATTGCATGGCGGACCCCATCGGGGATTGTCCGCCGGCTGGTCGTCTGTTGTAGAGAGGTCCTATGAACGACACCGCTGCTTCGATTCCTGTGTTTCCGGTAGCCCCCGCGAGCGCGGTTACCGGTTTCGATGATCCGGCCCGGTTCATCAACCGAGAGCTTTCCTGGCTGGATTTCAACACCCGGGTGCTGGAAGAAGCGGCGAACGCGCGCCACCCATTATTGGAACGTCTGCGCTTCATCGCGATTTCAGCGGCCAATCTCGACGAGTTCTATTCGGTACGCGTCGCTGGCCTGGTCGGCCAGGCGGCAGCAGGCATCGCCACTGTCTCGCCGGACGGGCTCAGCCCTTCGCAGCAGTTGGCCGCGGTGCGGCAGAAGGCGCAGGAACTGATCGGGCTGCAGCAGCAGGAATGGCGCCAGTTGCGCCGCCTGCTGTCGACGGCCGGAATCGTGGTCGCCGAGGTCGCGGGCCTGACCAAGGCAGATCGCGATTGGCTAGCCGATTGGTTCCTGGAGCGCGTCTTCCCGGTGCTGACCCCTCTGGCGGTTGATCCGGCGCATCCCTTTCCGTTCATCCAGAACCTCTCGCTCTGCATGATGTTCAAGCTGGTCCGGGAGGAAGATGGCGGCACCATGCGGGCGCTGCTCCCGCTGCCACCACAGATCGACCGGCTGATCCGCCTACCGGCGGCGGAGGGCGAGGAGATTCGCTTCGCCGTGCTGGAGGATGTGATCCAGCTTTCGATCGGCCACCTCTTTCCCGGCTATATTCCAGCCGAACATGGTCTGTTCCGGCTGATCCGCGACACTGATGTCGAGTTCGAGGAAGAAGCCGAGGATCTGGTCCGCTCGTACGAGACTGCCCTCAAGCGCCGCCGCCGTGGCCGGCCCATCTTCCTCTCGACGACCGCGGCAACGCCGGCCGACATGGTTGATTTCGCGGTCGAGGCGATGCATGCCGATCCGGCCAGCGTCGTGGTGATCGACGGTCTACTCGGCATTGCCGACGTCAAGGACCTGATCATCGAGGATCGACCGGACCTGCTGTTCACGCCCTATACGCCGCGCTTTCCCGAACGCATTCTCGATTTCGGCGGTGACTGCTTCGCGGCAATTCGCGCCAAGGACATTGTCGTTCATCACCCGTATGAGAGTTTCGATGCGGTGGTGCAGTTCCTTCGCCAGGCGGCACGGGATCCGAACGTGGTTGCCATCAAGCAAACGCTCTATCGCACCAGCCGCGACAGTCCGATTGCCAGGGCCCTGATCGAAGCGTCTGAGAGCGGCAAGAGCGTGACCGCGATGGTCGAACTCAAGGCCCGCTTCGATGAGGAACGCAACATTGCCTTATCGCGGGAACTGGAGGCCGCCGGTGTGCAGGTCGTCTTCGGCTTTATCGAATTGAAGACCCACGCCAAGGTCTCGCTCGTTGTTCGGCGGGAGGGACCGACGCTACGCAGCTACGCGCATTTCGGCACCGGCAATTATCATCCGATCACCGCGCGGATTTATACGGACCTGAGCTTCTTCACCGCCGATGTGGCGCTGACGCGAGACGCCCAAAAGCTATTCAATTATATGACAGGGTATGCGCGGCCGGAGGCGATGGAGAAGCTTGCCTTCTCGCCGCTGACGACCCGTCCGACCATCCTCGGTCTGATCGATCGGGAGATCGCTTTCGCGCAGCAGGGCAAGCCCGCGACGATCTGGCTGAAGATGAATAGTCTGGTTGATACGCAGTTGATCGATGCCCTCTATCGGGCCTCGCAGGCGGGCGTGCGGGTCGAAGGGGTGGTGCGGGGCATCTGCTGCCTGCGCCCCGGTATCGCCGGTCTGTCGGAGAATATCCATATCCAGTCGATCGTCGGACGGTTTCTGGAGCATTCCCGGATCATCGCTTTCGGTAACGGCCACAAACTCCCCTCCAGGCGTGCGCGGGTGTACATCTCCTCGGCGGACTGGATGGCACGAAACATGGACTGGCGGGTTGAGACCCTGGTGCCGATCGAAAACCCGACGGTGCACGCGCAAATCCTCGACCAGATCATGGTGGTCAACATCAGGGATACCGCGCAGAGTTGGGACCTGCAGCCAGACGGCCGTTGGGTGCGCGACGCGCCTGGCAATGACGCCTTCTCGGCCCATGAGTACTTCATGACCAACCCCTCGCTTTCTGGACGTGGCAGTGCGTTGCACCGACCGGCGCAAGGGCCCAAGCGCGGCCGCCAGGATCGCGTGAGCGAAGACTGAGGACGGCGCGTGGACAGCTACCATATGCCCCCGCGCTTGCCAGGCTGGCGGGCCTCGGCGGCGCGCTGCGGCATCGTTGATCTTGGCTCCAACTCCGTCCGGCTGGTCGTCTTCGAGGGGCGCGGCCACAATCCACAGGCCATTTTTAACGAGAAGGCAGTCCTCGGCTTGGGTCGAGGCTTGCAGCATAGCGGGCGACTGAACGAGCAGGCGATCGAGACAGCGCTGACTGTCCTTTCCCGCTATTATGCCTTGGCCCAGGCGATGCGAGCCGACCCGTTGGAGGTTTTGGCGACCGCGGCCGTGCGTGATGCTGCGAATGGCCAGGAATTCATCGCCGCTCTGCGCCAGCGAATGCCCGGCGTGCCGATCTCGGTCCTGAGCGGTGAGCGCGAGGCGATGTATTCCGCCGCTGGCGTGTTGCTCGGCTTCCCTGGTGCTGACGGCATCCTTGGCGATCTTGGTGGCGGCAGCCTGGAGCTGGTGCGGCTCGCCGATGGTTATGCCCATGAGGCGGCTTCATTGCCCCTGGGCGCGATCCGTCTTGCCGAACGGTCGGGAGGCGAGATGCCGCGGGCCCGCGCCATAGCCGAACAGGAACTCTCCCGGGTCCCTTGGATCACGACGGGGGCGAGGCGCGACCTCTATTTGGTGGGTGGCGCCTGGCGAGCGCTCGCGCGGATTCATATCGCGCAGACCAGTTATCCGCTGGCCATCGTTCATCATTACGCGCTGGGCCGGGAGGAGGCGCGGGATTTGGCCGGCGTGGTCACCGCCGCATCGCCGCGTGTTCTGGAACGTATGCCGGGCGCCCCGCGCAAGCGCCTGGCTGATCTGCCCTTTGCCGCGCTGGTCCTGCGCCGCCTGCTGCGCGCAACCGGCGCAAGCCGCGTGGTGTTTTCGGCGAATGGATTGCGGGAGGGGTGGTATGCGGGGCTGCTGCCGGCTCCGATCCGTGCCGCCGACCCGCTGTTGAGTGCGGCTCGCGAGTTGGGTGAGGGCTGGGGCCGCGATCCCGAACTGCCGCCCGCACTTATCGCATGGCTGGAGCCGCTCTTTGCCGATGCCGGCCCAGCCGCCCGCAAGCTGCGCGAAGCGGCTTGCTGGCTTTCCGACATCGGTGCGCACGACCATCCGGAATATCGTGCCGAGCAGAGCTTCCTCAGGGTTCTGCGCCAGCATGGCGTCGGCCTTGACCATCACGCCCGCGCCTTCCTCGCCCTGGTCGTCGCCACGCGCTACGAGGCGGAAACGAACGCGCCATTCATTGCGCCGACGCGGGTCCTGCTCGATGCGGCGACGATCCGCCGGGCGGAGGCCTTGGGGGCCGCACTGGGGCTGGCCTACACCCTATGCGGCGGCACCCCTGGGCTGCTTGCCGGCGCCAGCCTCACGGCTGGGGAGGGGCAGCTACGGCTGCGCCTCGTCGGCGGGAGCGGCCTTTTCGCCGGGGAAAGCTTGCAACGACGGAGCGAGGATTTGGCCGCGGCGTTGGGACTGAAAGGCGTCGTTGAGGAAGGCTAGAGCGGGATGCGTTGAGGCGGCATCGCCGAAGGCGCTGAATCCCACGACCAAACAAAAATTAGAGCAGGGTGCGTGAACGCACCTGAACGCAGCATGCTCTAGATTTTATTTGCTCACAGCCGGAGGGAGAGCCCATGGCCCGGATCATCGGCGGCATCGCCTGCTCACATACTCCGACCATCGGCTTTGCGGTGGATGGTGATAAGCGAGGCGACCCCGTCTGGGCGCCGGTGTTTGAAGGCTTCGCCCCGGCCCGGGCGTGGCTGGAGGCAAACCGCCCCGACGTGCTGCTGATGATCTTCAACGATCATGTCACCTCTTTCTTCTTCGACCATTATTCGGCTTTCGCGCTCGGCATCGGTGGGGAGTACGCGGTAGCCGATGAAGGCGGCGGTCCGCGTGATCTGCCGCCGGTACCCGCCCACGCGGCGCTGTCGCATCACATCGGTGCCTCGCTGATGGCGGATGAATTCGACATGGCCTTTTTTCAGGACCGGCCACTCGACCATGGCTGCCTGTCGCCGCTTTCCATGCTCTGCGATCACGCCGATGAGTGGCCGATCCCGATCGTCCCGCTCGCGGTCGGCGTGCTGCAATTCCCGATCCCGACCGCGCGCCGCTGCTGGCGGCTGGGGCAGGCGCTGCGGCGGGCGGTGGAGAGCTATCCAGAGGACCTGAAGGTGGTGATCATCGCCACAGGCGGCCTGTCTCATCAGGTCCACGGCGCCCGTGCTGGTTTCAACAATACCGGCTGGGATCGGCAATTCCTCGACCTGCTCGAGCATGATCCGGAGGCGCTGACGCGGCTGACGATCGCCGAATACGCCGAACTCGGCGGCGTCGAGGGCTCGGAGGTAATCATGTGGCTGGTGATGCGCGGTGCGCTTTCGGCTCAGATCCGAAAACGCCACGAATCCTATTATCTGCCTTCGATGGCCGGGATCAGCGTCGTGATTTATGAGAGCGAGGCGCGTGCCCTACCCATCGACAAGGCCGCGGCGCATCGGACGAAGGTCGACCGCGAACTGGCGGGGATCGAGGCATTGCCGGGCTCCTATCCCTTCACCTTCGCCCGAAGCTTGCAGGCCTATCGCCTCAATAAATTTCTGCATGCCTTGATCCGGCCCGAATGGCGCCAGCGCTTTTTGGCCGAACCAGAGACGCTGTTTACCGAAGCGGACTTGAGCGAAGAGGAGCGCGATCTGGTCCGGCGACGCGACTGGGACGGGCTGATCCGCTACGGCTGCATCTTCTTCATGTTGGAAAAGCTCGGCGCCGTGGTCGGTGCTTCGAACCCGCAAATCTACGCCGCAATGCGGGGCGAGACCCTGGAACAGTTCCAGGCCACCCGGAATGCGCCGATGCTCTATTCGGTTACAGGGACCGAGGGTGCCAGCCGGCTCAACTGGGATACTCCCAAGAAGGCCTGATCTTAGAGGAGGATGCGTGCGCATTCACCCACGCATCCTCCTCTAGCCTTTGTTTGGTCGCGGAGTTCGGCGATTTCGCCTTAGCGAATCCTGCTCTAGAGCATGCTGCGTTCACATCCGTTCACGCAGCCCGCTCTAGCATGTGTTGGATCGCGCGATTCAGCGCCTTCGGCGATGCCGCCTCAACGCATCGCGCTCTAGCCGCTGATCAGTTTTACTTTGCGGCCATCCACGCCGAGGGCCAGCCTGCCCTCCTTCAGCGCCATGGCGGCCTCGCCGAATACATCCCGGCGCCAGCCACGCAACGCCGGGATATCGGGCACCGGCTCGGCTGCCAAGCGTTCGAGCTCCTCGCTATTGGCGAGCAAACGCGGGGCGACGTCATGCTCTTCGCTGCGCGCCGCCAGCAGGACCTTCAGCAGCGCTACCAAGGCGGGAGAGGCCGGCGGCCCATGCCGGTCGCGTGGCGGCTCTGGCAGCGTGGCTTCAGCTTCTCCCTTGGCGGCCTTGATCGCGGCCAGCAGACCGGAACCGCTTCGGCCTTTGGCAAAGCCTTCCGAAATACCGCGGGCACGCGTCAGATCAGCGATCGTCTCAGGCGCGGTTGCGGCGATTTCCAGCAAGGTCTCGTCTTTGACCAGCCGCTGGCGCGGAATATTGATCCGTTGCGCTTCGCGTTCCCGCCAACCGGCGACGGCGCGCAACATGCCAAGGAAGCGGCGGTTGGTCGACCGTGACCGCAGCTTTTCCCAGGCGTCTTCCGGCTCGGTCCGGTAGGTTGCCGGGTCGGTCAACGCCGCCATTTCCTCCGCCACCCAGTCGAGCCGCCCCTCGCGGGCCAGTTTCACCGTCAGGCCCGAGTAGATGCGTCGGAGATGCGTGACATCCGCTGCCGCATAGGCGATCTGGCTGGGCGACAGCGGGCGCGCCGACCAGTCACTGAAGCGATGTGCCTTGTCGATCGAGGCATTGGCCAAGGATCGGCAGAGCTGGTCATAGCTGACCTGATCGCCGAAGCCCGCGACCATGGCCGCGACCTGAGTGTCGAAGAGCGGAATCGGGACCGCGTCGAATTTCAGCAGAAAAATTTCGACATCCTGACGTGCGGCGTGGAATACCTTCACCACCGCCGGATTGGCCAGCAACGTGCCGAGCGGAGCGAGATCCATCCCCGGTGCGAGTGCATCGACCACCGCCGTCTCGGCGCTACCACCCAGCTGGATAACACAGAGTTCAGGCCAATAGGTCCGCTCTCGCATGAACTCGGTGTCGACCGTCACGAAGGTTTCGTCAGCGAGGCGATCGCACAGCGCGGCCAATTCAGCAGTGGTGGTGACCATCGCCGGGATATGCTCAGATTCAGGCGAACGACGGTTCATATTCTATGTTCTAGCGGCCGGGTGCGGGGGGCGAAAGCCATCCGACGCCAGACCCGACACTGGTAAAGGACGAAAAATGATGGAAACCCGACCCCTCGGCCGCTCTGGGCTTGGCATTCCGCCGATCGTCTTTGGTGGCAACGTCTTCGGTTGGACAGTTGACCCGCAAAGCTCTTTCCGCCTGCTCGACGACATGGTCGGGGCAGGATTGACCACCATTGATAGCGCGGACGTCTATTCCGCCTGGGTGCCAGGCCATACCGGGGGTGAATCGGAAACCGTCATCGGTGCCTGGCTGAAGAAGCGCGGGCACCGCGACGATGTGCTCATTATGACCAAGTGTGGCATCGAGATGCCAGGCCGCGGCAAGGGGCTTGGGCACAAGTGGATCGCCCAGGCCTGCGAGGACAGCCTGCGCCGCCTGGGTATCGATACCATCGATTTCTATTGGGCCCATCGCGACGATGAAACGACGCCGCTTGAGGAGACGCTGGAGGCCTTTGGCCGGCTGATCAAGGCGGGCAAGGTGCGAGCGATCGGCGCTTCCAACTACAGTGCTGCGCGGCTGCGCATGGCGCTTAACACGAGCGCCCGTCACGGGCTGCCCCGCTATGAAGCCCTGCAGCCGCACTACAATCTTGTTGAACGCGGCATCGAAGCGGATCTGATCCCGCTCTGCCGGGAGGAGGGGCTGGCGGTCACCCCCTACTTCTCGCTCGCGGCCGGATTTCTCACTGGCAAATACCGCACCGAAGCCGATCTGGCGAAAAGCCCGCGGGGCGCGCGCAATGTCGGCAAGTATATGACGCCCAAAGGCATGGAGATTCTCGATGCCTTGGCGAAGGTGGCGGATGGGGCCGGCATTACCATGGGGCAGGCGGCGCTGGCTTGGATGAAGGCGAAGCCGGGGATCACCGCGCCAATCGCCAGCGCCACCAGCGCCACCCAGCTAGCCGAACTGGTGAAGGCGGCCTCGGTGACGCTGGATGCCGCCAGCATGGCCGCACTGGATGCGGCCAGCGCTTGAGGCGATGCAGCGGTGGCCCGGGGCACAGGGTTGACATCCGCGTCCCGGGCACCCCTTTACCCCCGTCTTTCCCCAAGCCAGGGCCCGCTCAATGCACACCTACCGCACCCATACCTGCGGCCAACTCCGCGCCACCGATGCCGGTGCCACCGTCCGCCTTTCCGGCTGGGTCCACCGCAAGCGTGATCACGGCGGACTGCTATTCATCGATCTGCGCGACCATTACGGGCTGACGCAATGCGTCATCGCCAGCGGCTCTGCAGTCTTTGCCGCCGCTGAGGCAGTGCGCCCCGAAAGCGTCGTCACCGTGACCGGAGAGGTGGTGCTGCGGGCGCCAGGCACTCTCAACGACAAGCTGCCGACCGGTGAGGTTGAGTTACGGGTGCGCGCGCTGAACGTGCAATCCGAGGCTCAGGTCCTGCCGATCCAGGTCGCCGGCGAAGCCGAGTTCCCCGAGGATCTCCGCCTGCGATATCGCTTCCTTGACCTGCGGCGGGAACGGCAACATCGCAACCTGATCCTTCGCTCGGCCGTAATCGCCAGCATCCGGCGCCGCATGATCGATCAAGGCTTCACCGAGTTTCAGACGCCGATCCTGACAGCGAGCAGCCCGGAAGGGGCGCGCGACTACCTGGTGCCGTCGCGCCTGCATCCCGGCACCTTCTACGCCCTCCCGCAGGCGCCGCAGCAGTTCAAGCAGTTGGCCATGGTGGCCGGCTTCGACCGCTATTTCCAGATCGCGCCATGCTTTCGTGACGAAGCCTCGCGTGCCGACCGCTCACCGGGAGAGTTTTACCAGCTCGACTTCGAGATGAGTTTCGTGACGCAGGAGGATGTCTTCGCGGCGATCGAGCCGGTGCTCGCCGGCGTGTTTGAGGAATTCGCCGATTTCAGCGGCAAACGCCGGGCAGTGACACCCGCGCCCTTCCCGCGCATTCCCTTCGACCAGGCGATGCTGGAGTTCGGTTCGGACAAGCCGGACCTGCGCAACCCGCTGCGCATCAAGGATGTGACCGAGCAGTTCCGCGGCGGCAGTTTCGGCTTATTCGCTCGGAACATCGAAAAAGGGGCGGTGGTGCGCGCTATCCCCGCACCTGGGGCGGGCGGGAACCCACGGAGTTTCTTCGACAAGCTGAACGACTGGGCAAAAGAAAGCGGAGCGGGGGGGCTTGGCTACATCACCTTCGCGGGCGGCGAGCCGCAGGGCCCCATTGCCCGCAACCTTGAGCGCGAGCGGGCGCTGGCGATCCGTGATGCGCTCGGCCTCGGCGACGGCGACGCGGTGTTCTTCGCCAGCGACAAGGCCGAACCGGCGGCGAAATTCGCCGGTCAGGTGCGCACCCGCCTAGGCCAGGAGCTGGGCCTGATCGAGCCGGACGCGTACCGCTTCTGCTGGGTCACCGACTTCCCGATGTACGAGCTGAACGAGGAAACCGGGCAGGTCGATTTCAGCCACAACCCCTTCAGCATGCCGCAAGGCGAGCTGGAGGCGCTGAACACGATGAACCCACTCGACATCAAGGCCTATCAGTACGACATCGTCTGCAACGGCATCGAGCTGTCCTCCGGCGCCATCCGCAACCATCGGCCGGACATCATGATCCGCGCCTTCGAGATCGCCGGCTATTCGGCCGAGACGGTGGAGGCGCGCTTCGGTGGCATGCTGAACGCCTTCCGCTATGGCGCGCCCCCGCATGGCGGCTCGGCGCCGGGAATCGACCGAATCGTCATGTTGCTGGCTGATGAGCCGAATATCCGCGAAGTGATCCTGTTCCCGATGAACCAGCAGGCCGAGGACCTGATGATGGGGGCGCCCGCCCCCGTGGAGGCGACCCGTCTGCGCGAGTTGCATATCAAGCTCGACCTAGCGCCGGCGAAACCTGGGCCGAAAACAGCCTAGTCGCCTGCTCGCTCTGTGCTTCGGTAACCCCTAAGCACGGAGCGGATAAGCCAGTCACTGGACACATGAGCTTGCGGCCCGAAACCGAACTCTGCAGGACCTCGGCCGCGGGACACTAGCTGTGGTGTTACCCAATAGGATGACCGCCATGTTCCGAAGCCTCGCTTGTGCCTGTGTCATGGCTGCCGCGCTGCTGCCTGCCGCGAAGGCCGCCGATACGCCCGGTGCGGAGGCGATGGTGGGCCACCGGGCCGCCTATCGGCTGGTCCTCGATAAGGCCCGCGAAGGCGCCAATCTCGCGCGCGCCGAGGGCGTTATGCTCTATGAAGTCGTCGATGCCTGCGATGGCTGGGCAACACGGCAGCGTTTCCAACTGCAGCTGACCGATAAGGACGGGACGGAGGTGGATACCACCTCGGACTACTCGACCTATGAGACCAAGGACGGCAGTTCGATCCGCTTCAGTCTGACGCAGGCGACTGGTGGGGCAGTCTCGCAGCGGGTTGCCGGGGAAGCGCGCCTGACGCCCGACGGCGGGCTCGCCCGCTATACCGAACCGGAGAGCAAGGAGGAGAAGCTGCCCAAGGGCACGATCCTGCCCATGGTGCACACCATTCGCAGCCTTGCCGCTGCCCGGGCCGGTACGAAGCTGCTGACGGTCCCGCTATTCGACGGCACCAGCGCAGATGGCGCACAGGATACGACGACGGTGCTGGGTGCCTGGACGCCACCCCAGGCCAGCGCGCGTCTGCCTGGCCTCGCCAATCTGGGTAGCGCTCGCATGCGCATCGCGTTTTTCGAGCGCAAGACCGATACCGGCGATTCCGGCGGTGCCAGCGCCCCGGATTACGAAGTTGGGCTGCGCTACTACCAGAACGGGGTCGCGGACGAGATGAACATGGATTTCGGCGAGTTCACGGTGAACGGGAAGATCGAGGAATTGGCGATCTTCCCCGACCCCTGCTGATCAACCGCTGCGGCGGAGGTTCCACAGGAAGGGGTTTGGCCCCTGCAGGACACCGGAGAGGTCGCTGCGGAAGGCAGTCCGCAGCCGAAATAGCCCGGTCGGCGCAAATGGTATGCTCTTCCAGGCTGCCTCTTGCAGTCCGCCCATGGCGCGAGCTTGGCCGACCGCGTCTGCGGCGCTGATCCAGGCTTCGACCTCGGCCTCGCTGGCCGCATCTGTCGGCCAGCCGAACCAAGCGCGCTCACCATTGCCGCGGATGATCGGCGAGACTGCCGGATTGGCGATCGCGGCAGCCGGGAAATTGGTGTTGTGCAGGTTCCAGCCGCCTTGGGCGGGCGGCGCCTTGTTGGCGCGCCGGGCAATGACCGTCGCCCAGTCGCTCTCGAACAATTCGACCGTGACCCCGAGGCGGCGCAGCAGGTCCGCGGTGACACGCCCCTGTTGGGTGACGGCGGGGAAGTCTGACGGGTTGATCACCACTACCGGCTCGCCCGCGTAGCCTGCCGCCTTCAGTGCATCCCGCGCGCGCTGCATGGCTGCCGCATCCGGGGTTTTCGCCGGAAACTCGGTCACGCCCGGCAGGCCGCAAGGGAAGACCGCATGGCATTCCTGCCAGTCGCCGGGCAGTGCCACCGCGGCCATGTAATCCGATTGTACCATCACCTCGCGGATGGCGCGACGCACCTCCAGGTTGTTGAACGGTGGATGCAGCGCGTTGAAGCGCAGGAAGCCGAGGAAGCCGTTCGGGTCGTAGACCTGGGTCGTGATGCCGCGGTCGCGCTGCAGGACGGGCACGAGGTCCGGCAATGGATATTCGATCCAGTCGATCTCGCCGGTCTGCAGCGCCGCTGCGGCGGTACCACCATCCGGAATCCAGATGAGTTCCAGCCGGTCGAAATGCACATGCTTGCCGCCGGCCGCCGCCTCGGCCGGCTCGGCGCGCGGCACATAGGCCTCGTTCTTCGCATAGACGGACTTGGCGCCCTGCACGAACTCGGCGCCCAGAAAGCGCCACGGGCCGCTGCCGATCATCTGCTCGATACCGATAGGCTTGTCGGCCGGCAGCGCGGCGATGCGCTCGGGCATGATGAAGGCCGGGCTCGCCGCCGGTTTGGCCAGCGCGTCCAGCAGGGCCGGGAAGGGGCGGTGCAAGCGGATGGAAATGGTGCGGTCATCGGGGGCCTGCCATTCCGCCACCGCCTTCAGCAGCAGCCCGCCAAAGCCGTCGCGTGCGCCCCAGCGCTTGAGCGAGGCGATACAATCCAGCGCGCGGACCGGCTGGCCATCGTGGAAGCGCAACCCTTCCCGCAGCCGAATCGTCCAGGTCAGACCATCGGCTGAAACGCTATGCCCCTCGGCCATTTGCGGCTGCGGTCGAAGCGAACGGTCGCAGCCGTACAGCGTATCGAAAACACAGAAGCCATGCGTCGTGACGATCGTTGTTGGGTTGAAGATGGGGTCAAGCGAGGCGAGCGCGGCCTGTGGCATGAAGCGAAGGGTGCGCGCCCGCGCTGGCTGCGCCAGGGCAGGGGCGGCCAGCAACGCGACGGCGCTACCCAGGAAATAGCGACGGTCCAGCATCGTTTCCTCCTCAACGAGGAGAAGGCGGTGGCGCCATGCGGTACCATGCCGCTGGGCAAGCCGACACCGCTCCCTCCGCCGGTACTAACCGGATCAGGTTCCAGGGGTCGCGGGATCCCGCCTCTCAGCCCGACCAAACGGGCTCCCCCAGGTGACGATGGGAGGATGGCGTCTCCTCGGCCATTGCGCAAGGTTTGCTACCGACCCGTGCCGCTGGCATGCTCGGGCCATGGGATGAACGCGCAGCGGCGACACCAACCGGAGCCCTGCCCATGCTTGCTGAAACCACCGCCGCCCGACCAATCCCGGGGGCCACCTTCGGTGCCGAATTGCCGGGCTGGCGCATCGCGGGCGATGTGCCTGAGGTGGCGATTGATGGCTTTCGCGCGGCGCTGCATCGGCACCGGATTCTTTTGCTGCGCAGCGTGCCGAACGATCCTGGGGCCCTCGTTGCGTTCAGCGGCCGGCTCGGTCCGCTGGAGTTGCACTCCGCGTCGACCGCCACCCACCCGGTGCACCCGGAGGTCTTCTGTGTGGGCAATTACGAGGCCGATGGCATCCGCGCCAATTTCGCCCGCGGGGTCGAACAATGGCACGCGGATAGCAGCTTCCGTGCGGTACCCAGCGCGGCCTCACTGTTCTATGGCGCGATCGTGCCGCCTGTCGGAGGAGAAACTTGGTTCCTCGACGCGACGGCAGCCTGGATGGCGCTGCCAGCGGCGATGCAGGCGCGCATCGAGGGCCTGACCGCGATCCACGATATCGCCACGCTGCACGCCTGGAACAGCCGGCATACACCAGGTCGCCCCCCGCTCTCTGAGGAAACCCGGCGTCGCTTCCCGCCGCAGCCACAGCCCTTGGTCCGGGTTCACCCGGTAACCGGCGCCCGCTCACTGTTTCTATGCCCGGCGGTGATCAGCCATATCGAGGGGATGACTCCGACGGCGAGTGCCGCATTGATCGAGACGCTGATGGCGCATGCGGCCGAGGAGCGTTTCCTCTACCGTCATGTCTGGCAGCCGGGCGATCTCGTTGCCTGGGATAACCGCGCGGTGCTGCATACCGCCACGCTGTTCGATCACACAAAATACACCCGGCTGATGTTTCGCACGACGATCGCAGGGTGATGTCCGGCTGGCGATGGCCGCGCTAGTCTTCCCAGAATTCCATAATTAGGGAGGAATGCCATGGACGCCGTCACCCAGCCGCCCGTCATCCGCCTGCACGCCGAGGATGGCGTGTTGATCGCCCGCCAGGCGCTGCCGCCCGGTACGCCGGTGGCGCCCGGCGTCCATGCCGCCACGCGCATCCCGCCAGGCCATAAGGTAGCGGTGGCGCGGCATGCAGAGGGCGCGCCGATTCGGCGCTATGGCCAGATCATCGGCTTCGCCACCGAAGCGATCGCCCCCGGGCAATGGGTCCATACCCACAATATGGCGATGGGGGATTTCGCCCGCGACTATGC
>CAITYE010000380.1 GCA_903896535.1 uncultured Paracraurococcus sp. | reverse complement strand
CGCCGAACAGGAAGGCCGCCGACGGCCCGCCGAGGGCCGCCAAGCCGCCCGCCAGCGCAAAGGACGCCGCCCCCGCGATCCCGACACCAGCGGCGTGCCAACTGACGGCGCGCGATTGCGCCGTGCCCTCCAGCCGATCCGCGATCGCCTTCAGGCCGGGCATGTAGCAGCCGGCCCAGCCGAGGCCCGCCAGCGCGCGCAGCAGGAAGGCGCTCCAGAACCCGTCCGCGAGCAAGGCGAAGCCGAGGTGCGATGCCGCCGTCGCCAGCGCGCCGAACAGATAGACGCGCCGGCCCGGCACGCGGTCGGTCAATGCCACCAGCACCGGCACGGCCAGCACATAGGCGCCGAAGAAGGCGCCGATCAGCCAGCCCGCGGCGGTCGCCGACAGCGACCAGGCCGCGAGGTAGTGCGGCAGCAGCGCCGGCAGGGTGAAGGCGCCGATCTGCACCAGCACCTGCGCCGCGACCACGGCGCCGGTGAAGTGGCGGGCGCCGCGCTCACTCACCCTTCAGGGAAAGCGGTCAGGCGCGTTCCAGGCACATGGCAACGCCCATGCCACCACCGATGCACAGCGTCGCCAAGCCGCGCTTGGCGTTGCGCTTCTGCATCTCGAACAGCAGGGTGGTCAGCACCCGCGCGCCCGAGGCGCCGATGGGATGGCCGAGCGCGATGGCGCCGCCATTCACGTTCACCTTGGCGGGGTCCCAGCCGAGATCCTTGTTCACCGCGCAGGCCTGAGCCGCGAAGGCCTCGTTCGCCTCGATCAGGTCGAGGCTCTCGATCGACCAGCCCGCCTTGGCCAACGCCTTGCGTGAGGCGGGGATCGGCCCGGTGCCCATGATGGAAGGATCGACACCCGCGGTCGCCCAGGCGACGATACGCGCCAGCGGGGTAATGCCGCGACGCGCCGCTTCCGCCTCGCTCATCACCAGGGCGACGGCGGCGCCGTCATTGATGCCGGAGGCATTGCCCGCCGTCACCGTGCCGTCCTTGGCGAAGGCCGGGCGCAGCTTGGCCAGCACGTCGTAGGTGGTCTCCGGCTTCGGATATTCGTCGGCCGCGACCACCACCTCACCCTTGCGGGTCTTCACGGTGACCGGGGCGATCTCGTCCTTGAAGCGGCCGGCCTGCATCGCCTCGCCCGCCTTGCGCTGGCTGGCGGCGGCGAACTCATCCTGCTGTTCGCGGGTGATCTGGTATTTCTGCGCCACGTTCTCGGCGGTGGTGCCCATGTGATAGCCGTGGAAGGCGTCCATCAGCCCGTCGCGCAGCATGGTATCGATGAATTCCAGTGCGCCCATCTTCTGGCCATTGCGCAGGTTCTGCGCGTGCGGCGACTGGGACATGCTCTCCTGCCCACCGGCGATCACGATTTTGGCATCCCCGGTCGCGATCTGCTGCGCCGCCAGCGCCACCGCGCGCAGGCCGGACCCGCAGAGCTGGTTGATGCCGAAGGCGGTGTGTTCCACCGGAATCCCGGCGGCGACGGAGGCCTGGCGCGCCGGGTTCTGGCCGGTATTGGCGGTGAGGATCTGGCCGAGGATCACCTCATCCACCTCGGCCGGGGCGATGCCGGCGCGTTCCAGCGCCGCCTTGATCGCGACGGTGCCGAGCTGATGCGCGGGCAGGCCGGCCAAGGCCCCGTTGAAGCTGCCAACCGGCGTGCGCGCGGCGGCGGCGATGACGATGCCTGTCATGTCTGGGTTCCCCTTTGCTGGCGCGGCGCGGGGCGATCGGCGGTCCGGACGCGCGGTCTGCGAGGCGCAGTATCGCCCGCCGTCCCCCTTGGCAACAAGGCAAGGCTGGCCAGCCAGCCCGCCAGCGGCCGCCACAGCGCGGCTTCCGCCCCGCCGCCGGCGACCATGCCGATATGCCCGGCCGCCGCCTCATGCACCCGCGCCGCCGGCAGCGCGGCGGCCAGGGCCCGGGCGCTGGCGGGGGCAACGATGCGGTCGCGGGCCGGGATCGCCAGGAACACCGGGCAGGCGATCGCGCCCGGGCGCACCGGGGCGCCGGCCACGTGCCAGGCGCCCCGCGCCGGCGCATTGGCGCCATACCAGCCGGCCAGGCATTCCCGCGCCACCGGTGCGGCCAGTGGAACGCCGTCGTTCAGCCAATCCTCCAGCGCGACAAAGCGCCGTGCCGCCGCGCTGGCGGGGTCGAGCCCGGCGAAGGCCTGGTACTTGCGGATCACCGCGAAGGGATCGAGCTGCGCGAACAGCGCCTGCAGCGCATCCACCGGCAGGCTGCCGGCGGCCAGCACCGGCGCCAGGGCCGGCAGCAGCGCGGCCAGGGCCTGCGGCCGGGCGCTGCCCGCGGCGTGGAAATCCCACGGCGTCGCCAGCAAAGCGAGGCCCGCGACCTCCGCCGGTCGGCGCTGGGCCAGCGCCAAGGCCAGCAACCCGCCCATGCAATAGCCGAGCACGACGGGCGGCCCACCGCCCGCCGCCACCGCCGCGCCCAGCGCGCGTTCCAGCCGCCCGGCGATGTAGTCGGTCAAACCAAAGCCCTGTTCCAGCGGCCCCGGCGCGCCCCAGTCCAGCAGCAGCGGCCGCACCCCCTGCCCGGCCAGCCAGCGCAGGAAGGAGGCTTCGGGCAACAGGTCCAGCACCTCGGCACGGTTGATCAGGCTGGGGACGACCAGCAGCACCGGGCCGCGTCCACCGAAATCCAGCAGGCGGCTATCGCCTTCCGTCCAGATCGTCGGCGGCGGCGCCAGCGCGCGGCGATAAGGGTGCGCCCGATAGGCGCTGATACCCGCCAGCAGCGCCGCATCCGCCCGGCGTTCCGCCCGCGCCAGCGCGGCGGCGAAGCCTTCAGGCGTCGCGCCGGCGGCGGCGAGGGCGGCCCGCAGGTGCAGTGCCCTCTCCTGCCCCGGCTTCGAGAGCGGCCAGCCGCTGCTCCAACTGCGCGATGCGGGCGAGGAGAGGGGCTGGGTCAGCGCCGCCAGCCCCGGCAGCCGGGCGAGCGCGAGGTGCAGCGGCAGCGGCCGTGGGCCCCGGCGCAGCGGCGGGTGGTGCGGCGGCATCAGGCGGGGCCCCGCCGGCCCGCGCGACGAAGGCCGCCCAATGCGCCGTGCCCTGCGCGAGCAGCCCCTGCCAGACGGCAAGCCCGGCCGGGTCCTGCGCCAGCGCGGCGACCTCGTCCCGCCACAGCGCCAGCCAGCTTTCGGCGAGCGCATCGAGCGATGCCTCCCCCTCCGGCCGCGGCCGCCATGGCCCCTCCCTCTCCGACATGCGAGCGTCTCCGGCATGATGCGCCGCAGAAACCGGCTTCCACCGGCCGGCGGGGATGAGCATAGTCTTGGCCAAGCCGGGGCTCCAGCCGGCGCAGCAGGGGCAATAGCAGCCATGGCCGAGACCGCGCGAGCCGACAACCCGACCGGGCCGAAAAGCCAGCCGGTCGTGGTGAAGAAATACGCCAACCGGCGTCTCTACAACACGGAATCCAGCAGCTACGTCACGCTGGAAGACCTCGCGCAGATGGTCCGCAATGGCCGCGATTTCGTGGTCTACGATGCCAAATCGGGCGAGGACATCACCCGTTCCGTCCTGACCCAGATCATCGTCGAGGAGGAATCGAAAGGCAGCAACCTGCTGCCGGAAGGCTTTCTCCGTCAGCTCATCGGCTTTTACGGCGGCAGCTTGCAGACCGTGCTGCCGAGCTATCTTGAACACGCCATGTCCGGCTTTTCCCGCCAGCAGGAGCAGATGAAGCGGACGATGGAGACGACCGTGGGCGGCCTGTTCCCAAGCTTTGAGGAGATGGGCAAGCAGAACATGGCGATGCTGGAGCGCGCCATGAGCCTCTTTTCGCCCTTCCGCCCGCCGGGCGAGACGGAGAACCTGCGCGAGGAGAATGAGCGGCTGAAGGCCGAGCTCGCCGCACTGCAACGGCGGGGCTGAGGCGGGCGCAGCGCCGCTGGCGCGCGACGGCGCAGGGCCGGCACGGCCGCGGCACAGCCTACCCTCCGCCCCCCCGGCTGCAGCGCTCCTGCCAACTGCGATCGAGGGCGCGCAGCAAGGCCGCGACCCGGTCGACCGAGGACAGGCAGTCCGCCAACCCCGGATAATTATCCACCAGCCAGTTCAGCGCGGCCTGCACCAGGACAAAGGCGGACACCGCCTGGGCGACCTGCCCCAGCGTCATCGTCCCGGTCAGGTATTTGGGCGCGCAGAGTAGCCAGCCGACGATCGGCGCCACCAGCACATTGCCCTGCGAGATCATGGTGGTGCGCATCCACTGGTAGCAGAGCAACCGCCAGTCGAGGATGACAGCGGCGAAGGCAGCGGTCATCCGGCCCTGCAGTATCCCGGCGTCCTGCCGTTCCACCGGCTGCGCGCTGGTGAGCTGCAAGCGGGCCCCGATGGCGCGGAACTGCGCCTCGGCGGCATTTTTGCTTGCAATCACCCGCATCATCCCGCGGGCGATCAGCGCCATCGTCAGGGTCAGCAGCAGTGCATAGAGCCCGACCGCGATGACGAGATACTTCGGCACCGTCAGCAGGCTCGCGTTAAGCCGGATCGACAGGTCGCCGCCGACATTCCAGAGGATCCCGATGAAGGTCACGGCCCCGAGGCTGGCCGAGAGCAGGCCAGCCACCAGGGCGACCGGGGCGTCCGTTGCGATGCGGACATCCTCGGCGATCCGGTATTCCGGGTTTTCATCCTCCCCGGACTCAAACCGGAGCCGCGCCACCGCGGCCCCAGCGAACCAACGGGCGATGAGTTGGCGCGTCAACCAGGCGCGCCATTCCCGTTGCAGGGTCATGCGTGACCAGACCGTGGTGATGGCCACCGAAACGCTCAGGCCCGCGAACAGCACGAATAGCAGGGCTTCGGTCCGCAGCGTGTGGCCATCGCGCCGCTCCAGCGCATCGAAGAAATCATGGCTCCAGAGATTGAGCCGGTACTGGATGAGAATCTGGGCGCAGATGGACAGGATCAGGACGAGCGTGATGCCCCAAGCGGTGGCCGATCCGGGACCGCGCCAATAGCCCGAGGCGGCCTGCCAGAAACGGGCCGGGCCCGAGGAGCGGTCCAGGGGCGGCGGATCGCTTTGGTCGGCTGCGGGCGGGGATCGAAAACCTTCGGGCATCGCGGGCGGCGCTATGGGCGTGGCGCCGGGGGGCTGCCCACCTTCCCGCCCAGCAGGAAGCCGCCGAGCAAGGCGGCGAGGAGGAGGTGGCGCAATGCCGGCGCCGGCCCGCCCTGCATCGCCGCGAGCAGGGCCATGTGCTGCGGCGCGAGACCGCTGGTGACGAAACCACGCAACAGCCCGTCGAGCCCGTCCGGCCCCTGCTGCGGCAGCGCCGCCGGGGTTGCAGCGCGCCGCACCCCCGCCTGCCGGCGCCAGAACGCGAAGCCGAGCCCGAGCGCCGCCACGGCATAGAAGCCGGCCAGCAGGATTGCCGCAACCGCCGGCCCTTGGGCGGCGGCGAGGGTCGCGTAGAGCGCGAATGTCCCGAAGCCGATGCTGACCAGCGCCAGCAGCGCCACCACCCCGGCGCCGGCGATGCCGATCATGGCATCCCGCGGATGCCACGCGCGGGCAGCAAGGGCGAGGCGACAGATCCGACGCAGCATGCGCGGGTCAGTGTCGGGACCGGCTCAACATGCCCAAGGCCATGCCGACGGCGAAGGTGACGAGCACGGCGCGCAGCGGATTGCGCTCGATGCCCGCTTCGATGTCACCACTGGCCGCCTGGACGCGCGCGCCCACCTCGGCCGCTGTGCCGGCGAAGGCGGTCCGGGCCTGATCGACGGCGTCCGAGACCTGATGTGCGGCGCCATTCGCCTGGGCTTGCAGCACCCCGCCGAGGGTGGCCGAGAGCCGGGCGACGTCCTGCCGCAAGGCAGCGAGATCGTCCCGCAATTCGTGGGCGATGCTTTCAGCGTTGATGGACATGGCGAACTCCTGGGGGCGTGGACTTTCGAGAGGGAGCGGGGCGCGGCGCGAATGCCGGCCCCGCAGCGACGGCGAGTGAGTTCAGACCTTGTTGTGTTCGGTCAGCTCATCCTTCACCGAACCGACGATGTTCTGGACCTTGCCCTCGACCTGTTCGACGTGCCCTTCGGTTTCCAGCTTGGCATCGCCGACGGTCTTGCCGACGACTTCCTTGACCTTGCCGGCGGCCTGCTTCGCGGCACCGATAATGCGGTCCTTGTTCATGGCTTGAACTCCTGGTGGTACTGGTGAACTGGGCCTGCGGTGCCGGGCACCGCAGCCAGGTGGGTCAGGGCAGGTTCCGGGTGGCGGAACGCTGGATCGCCTCACCGCTGCGGGCGATGTCCTCGCCGGCACCTGCGGTCGTATGGCATCCCATCTGAAGTCCGCTGGCCGCGAGCGTCGCCACCAGCGTCAAGGTTCGCACGATGTTTCGAAGGTTCACTTGATGGCCTTCCAGGCTGCCAAGGCGCAGTGGGCGTAGACAGCGCCAAGAATTCAGATCCGCTTCATCAGGACAAGTATCAGAAGAATAAAGACAATTATTCCCAAAGTCCCGCTTGGGAAATATCCCCAATTCGCGCTGTGGGGCCAGGTCGGCAGGACGCCGACGAGCATTAGAATTAGTATTATTAGTAGTATTGTCCCCAAATTCATGGAAGGTATCCTTAATTAATTTGTGAACCCTCCTATTATGGGTACTTTCATCGGTATTTCAAAACACAAAAACGTAATCGTTAATAATTTGAACTTATCTTGATATTTTTCAAATCTTACCAACGGTCCAATCCCTTGAGCGCGGCTACGGGCTTTTTCGGTCCCTCACGCGCCGGGCGGAAACCGCCGGTTTCCTGAGGCGCGCGGCGTTGGCCGCGACGCCCGTTCGGGCGCGCTCGGCACGCGGCAAAGCCTGATGCCGGTCGTATCAGCGGCGCAGCGCGCGGCCTCAGCGCCAGGTGAAGGTAGGCGGGGACAACTGGTCGGCGCTGCGATGCGCCCAGTCATATTGCGGCACGCGGCCGGCGACGCGGGCCTGGGCTTCGTGCAGCGCGGCGGCGGCGGCGGGGTAGTCCATGGTCAGCACGCGGCCATCTTCGACCACCTGCTGCCCATCGACATAAACCGCGCGCACGGCGCGATCGCCGGCGGCGTAGATCAGGCTGCGCAGCGGGTCGCGGGCCGGACGCATCATCGGGTGGGTGATGTCCACCAGCACCAGGTCGGCGCGGCAGCCGGCGGCGAGCCGGCCGATATCCTCCCGCCCCAGGGCGCGGGCGCCGCCGGTGGTCGCCGCCTCGAACAGCTCGGTCGTGGTCAGGCTGTGCGGATCGGTCGCCTGGGTGCGGGCGAGATAGGCGGCAAGCCGCATCTCATCGAGCATGTTGTGCGGATAGGTATCGGTCCCGATCCCCATATTCACCCCGCCCCGCTTGTAGCGGCCAAGATGCTTCAGCGTGATGCCGCGCCGGGCGAAGACGGTCGGGCAATGCGCGACGGTGGTCCCGGTCTCCGCCAGCAGATCAAGATCGCGCTTGGTGTGCCAGGGCGTGGAGGGGTGATCGTCGAGAAAGATGCCATGGCCGATGATGCTGCGCTCCGACAGCAGGCCAAGCTCATGCAGCCAGCCGATCGGGGTGAAGCCGTGCCGGCGGGTGATCTCGTGGAACTCGCTGACCGCCTGGGCCGCGTGCACCTGCCAGGAGACGCCGCGCGCCGTGGCCTCGGCAAAGCTGTCGCGCAGCAGCTCCGGCGTGCAGGTATCGATCTGGGCGGGCACCACCATCCCGAACAGCCGGCCGCTATCGTGCTGTTCGGCGCGTTCGATCAGCGACAGCGCCTCAGCCATCGCCTTCTCGCCAGCCGCCGCGTTCCACTCATACTCCACCACATGGCCGTTCTTGGTGTACCAGCGGCCGGAGCGGAACATCGGCGCGATGCAGACGCGCATGCCGCTTTCGCCGAGCAGATCGAGCCAGCCCGGATGCGCCATGGACAGATCGGCCACCGTGGTAACGCCGGAAAGCAGCAGTTCCGAGAGCGCCACGCGGACGCAGGAGGGAATGGCCTCCGCATCCGCGCGGAAGATCGGCAGGTATTCGTAAAGCGAGGAGTTGTAGAAGCCCGGCGAGCCCACCTCATCCGTGAAGCCCTTGTTCATGGGCTCGGAAGACGGGTGGGAGTGGATATTCACCAGGCCCGGCATGACCATCAGGCCGGAGCCGGAGCGCGTGGTCTCCGCCGGCCCCGCATAGTCGCGGCCGACGAAGATCAGCTTGCCGTCCTCGAAGGCGAGATCGGCTTCGGCCAGGTATTCATGCCGGCCAAGGGCGGCGTCCCAGACGATGGCGACATCGGCGCGGCGGATCAGGGTGATGGGCATGGCGGGGTGTCCTGGAGCAAGCTGCGTTCGCATTCGCTCCCGCATCCTGCTCAAACTTTTGTTGGGTCGCGGGATTCAGCGCCTTCGGCGATGCCGCCTCAACGCATCGCGCTCTAGCTGCGGTAGTCGACGCCGCCCTCGATCAGCCGCAGCGCGGCTTCCCATTGCTTGTCGCAGCTTTTCCGGATCATCGGGCTGCGGAACTGCGCTGCCGTGCGCTCGCACACCTCCTGCGGCGGCAGGATCAGCTCGCACCCGCCGGCGAGCGTCGCCACCTGCGCCGCGCAGGCGCGCTCCAGCGCGTAAAGCTCGTCATAGGCGAAGGATGCCGTCGCGCCGCAGACGAGGATGCCGTGGTTGCGCAGCAGCATGGCGTCATGGGTGCCGAGATCGGCCACCAGCCGCACCCGCTCATCCTCATCCAGCGCGATGCCCTCATACCCGTGATAGGCGAGGTGGCCATAATACTTCAGCGCCTGCTGGCTCAGCGGCAGCAGCCCCTGCTTCTGCGAGGACACCGCAATGCCGGCCGGCGTATGGGTGTGGATGACGAAATGCGCATCCTCCCGCGCCATATGCACCGCCGAATGGATGACGAAGCCGGCCTTGTTCACCAGCTGCGCGTCGGGGTCGCTGGCGCGGGGGTCGGCTTCCTCCACCGGGTTGCCGTCGATATCGATCTTCACGAGGTCGGAGGCGCGCACCTCATGGTGCATCTGGCCGAAGCGGTTCAGCAGGAAGTGGTGCTCCGGCCCCGGCACGCGGGCGGAGATATGGGTGAAGATGCTGTCGGTCCAGCGGTGATAGGCGCAAAGCCGGTACAGCGCGGCCAGCTCGCAGCGCACCTGCCATTCGGCTGCCGACCAGCCGCGCAGCGCGGCGGAGGAGGATTGGACGTTCATGGACGGCCTCATTGGGGTTCCGCGCGGGATGTTTCACCCATCCCGCGCCCGGCGCAAGGCGAGATCGGCGAGCAGCAGCACCAGGGTCAGGCCGATCAGCAGCACCGCGACCGCGGCCATGGCGGGGTCGAGATTCTCGTTAATGCCGTCCCAGATCTTGCGCGGCAGGGTGAAGACCTGGCGGGAGGCGATGAACAGCACCAGCACCAGCTCATCCCAGGAATGGATGAAGGCGAAGATGGCGCCGGAGAGGATGCCCGGCGCGATCCGCGGCAGGATCACCCAGCGCAGCGTCTGCGACAGGCTGGCCCCCATCCCCCGCGCCGCCTGTTCCAGGCGCGCATCAAAGGCGGCCAGCGCGGTCGAGACGGTGATGACCACATAGGGGATGCCCGTCACCCCATGCGCCAGCACCACGCCCAGGAAGCGGTCCAGCAGGTCCAGCCGGCCGAAATAGCGATAGAGCCCGATGGCATAGACGATGGACGGGATGATCAGCGGCAGCAGCATCAGTGCCCGCACCACCTCCGTCGACCGCCGCGACAGCCGCCAGCAGCCCAGCGCGCAGAGCGTGCCGGCGAGCACCGCGAGCGCGGTGGACGCCAGCGCGATCCAAAAGCTTTGCCAGATCGCCCCGCGCCAGGCGGGGGAGGCAATCAGGCTGGCATAATGCTGCAGGCTGAGCCTCTCCGCAGGCAGCGAGAGGAAGCGCTGATCGGTCAATGAGACCGGCAGGATGATGGTGATCGGCAACAGCAGATAGAGCAGCGTCGCCCAGGCAAGCAGGCGGACGAAGCGGCCGGGCGCATAGCCGCCGGTCATGGCAGCGCCGCCCTGGGCCAGCCCGCCCTCATGCCCCGGCGCCGAACAGGCGGCGCAGATTGACCACGCGGGAGAAGATGCCGAGCAGCACCAGGATGGTCACCACCATCACGCTGGCGAGCATCGCCCCCAGCCCCCAGCGCACCAGATCAAGGATCTGCAGCTTGATCCATTCGGCGGCCATCAGCGTCTTGCCGCCGCCCAGGATCGCCGGCGTGATGTAGAAGCCGAGCGTGACGATGAAGACCAGCATCGCCGCCGCCGCCAGCCCCGGCGCCGACAACGGCAGGAAGACCCGGAAGAAGACAGTGCCGCGCGACGCGCCAAGGCCGCGCGCCGCGGCCAGCACGCGGGGGTCGATCTCTCGCATCGCGCCGAGGATCGGCAGCACGGCATAGGGCACCATGTAGTGCACCATGCCGATGACGATGCCGGTCTCGTTCCACACCAATGCCAGCGGCGCCTCGATCGCGCCCAGGGATTGCAGGCCCTGGTTCACCAGCCCCTGGCGGCGCAGCAGGGTCACCCAGGCGAAGGCCCGCACCAGCACGCTGATCCAAAGCGGCACCAGCACGCCGAGCAGCCACCAGCGCCGCGCCCGCGGGCTGGCCAGTGCGATCACATAGGCCAGCGCATAGCCGAGCGCGAGCGAGATGAGCGTAGTGATCAGGCAGATCCGCAGCGTGGTGCCGATCACCCGCTGCACGGCAGGGTTGGTCAGCAGGCGTTCGTAATTGCCCAGGCCCGGCGTCGGCTCGGTGAAGGAGATCGCCAGCACTTGCAGGATGGGCGCGAGGTAGAAGGCGGTCATCAGCAGGAAGGCCGGTGCCAGCAGCGCCCACCAGCCGAGGTCACGGCGCATCCGCATCCTCCGCGACGACCACCGCTGCATCGGCCGGCCAGCCCAGCCGCACTGGCAGGCCAGTGGCCGGGGCGATCGGCGCCCGCCAGGCGGGCAGCGTCACCCGCACCTCTCCGCAATCGGCGGTCGCCACCTGCAGCGCATAGCCGGCGCCCAGATAGAGCCAGCCGGCGATGTGGCCCGCCACCTCGTTCGTCGCCCGCTCCCCCGGGGCCAGCAGGGCGATCTTCTCCGGCCGCAGGGAAAGCAGCGCCCGCGCCCCCGGCGGCGCGCCTTCCTGCACCAGGCGGGTGGCGCCGAGCGCCAGGGTGAAGCCCCCCTCGGCCACATCCATGACAGCGCCGGCCAGGAAGTTGGAGGTGCCGAGGAAGCCGGCCACGAAGCGCGTTGCCGGGCGTTCATAGAGCGCGGCGGGCTGGCCGATCTGGATCAGCCGGCCATGGTTCAGGATTGCCACCTTGTCGGAGAGGGAGAGCGCCTCCTCCTGGTCATGGGTGACGTTGACGAAGGTGCGGCCGATGCGCCGGTGCAGGGCACGCAGCTCCTCCTGCAACTCGGCCCGCAGCTTTTTGTCGAGCGCCGAAAGGGGTTCATCCAGCAGCAGCAGGTTGGGGTCGAAGACCAGGGCGCGGGCCAGCGCCACGCGCTGCTGCTGGCCGCCCGAAAGCTGCGCCGGCCGCCGTTCCGCCAGCCCCGCCAGTTGCACGAGGTCGAGCGCGCCGCGCACCTTGGCTTCGCGCGCCGCCCGGCCCAGGCCGCGCACGCGCAGCGGGAAGGCGATGTTCTCGGCCACCGTCAGATGCGGGAACAGCGCATAGCCCTGGAAGACCATGCCGAAATCCCGCCGCTCCGGCGGCAGGCCCGTGATGTCCCGCCCATCCAGCCGCACCGCGCCGCTGCTGGGTTCGGTGAAGCCGGCGATCATCATCAGGATGGTCGTCTTACCGCTGCCGGAGGGGCCGAGCAGCGTGAGGAACTCCCCCCGCTCCACCCCCAACGAGACGTCATCGACCGCCGCCACCGCGCCATAGCGCTTGCCCAGCCGGTGGAGCGCCAGCGCGTGCGCCGCCGCGCTCAATCCTTGTAGCCCGGCTGCGCGCGATCGAGCTTGCGGCGCAGCGCCTGCCAGGGCAGCCAGCCTTTGGTGGGGCCGGTGCTGCACTGGGCGCGGGCAGGCGGCGGCATGTCAGTAGCCGCGCGCAGGGTCGAACAGCATCGGCAGTTGCTCGCCGCGTTCGAAGGCGGCCAGCGTCGCCAGCATGAAATCGGCCCGTTCTTCCCGCGTCGCGATGCTCGCCAGATGGGCGGTGACGGTCACCTTCGGATGCGTCCAGAAAGGATGCTCGGGCGGCAGCGGCTCCGGCTCGAAGACATCGAGCACGGCGCCCGAGAGCTGTCCGCTCTCCAGCGCCGCCAGGATATCGTCCTGGTTCTGCTGCATGCCGCGGCCCAGCCCGACATAGCCCGCCCCGCGCGGCAGCAGGGAAAGCGTGCGGGCCGCGACGATGTGGCGCGTCTCCGGCGTCGCCGGCAGCAGGCAGACGAGGATATGGCTGCGGGCGAGGAAGGCATCGAGTTCGGCCGCGCCGGCGAAGCTCTCGACGCCGGGGACCGTCTTGCGGCCGCGCGACCAGCCGATGACGCTAAAGCCAAGGCCCTGCAGCATTTCGGCGCTGCGCGTGCCCATGGCGCCGAGGCCCATGATGCCGACGGTGCGTTCGGTGGCGGCAAATTCGGGGTCGAAATACGCCCAGCGCCGTTCGGCCTGGGCGATCGCCATGCGCCGCCCCTCCTTCAGCACCGTCAGCACCGCCCAGGCGCAGAACTCACCCATGCGCTGCGTCGCGCCGGCCACCGCCTGGCGGACAATGGGCACCTGCCGGGGCACGTCAGGGCAGGCCAGGATGCCATCCACCCCGGCGCCGGAGGAGAAGATCAGCCGCAGCTTGTCCATGCGCGGGAAGACGCCCGCCGTCGGCTCCCAGACCAGGGCGTAGTCCACCGCGGCGGGCGCGAAATCCGGGTCGTCCCAGTGGACGCAGCGCAGCCAGGGGGCGCGGGTGGCAAACACATCGCGCCAGGCGGCGAAGCCTTCGGCGCCGCCGGTGCGGATGGCGAGGGTTTTGGGTGTCATCGCGTTCAGCCAGTGACCGTGTCGAGGTAGTCCTGGTTCACCTGCTGGTAGTTGTCGCCCCACCAATTGCCGTCGAGCACCACCTGCCGGCGGGCATTCTCGGGGTCGGTCGGGTTGAACTGGCGCAGCTCCGCCGGGACCATGGCGGCGGCCTTCGGATTGGTCGGGCCATTGCCCAGCAGGCCGAGCAGCCCGACCTGCGGTTCCGGCCGGGTGAGCATGCTGGCGAGCAGCCATTGGGCCAGCGCGCCGCCGGGATTGCCCTTGGGGATCACGAAGATGCCGGCCTGCAGCAGGCCCTGGTCCCAAACATATTTGAAGCGGCCCTTGCTTTCCTTGAACAGAACCGAGGCACGGGTGTGCCAAATCTGGCCCATCACCGCCTCCCCCGTACGCATCAGCTGCTCGCTTTCGCTGCCATTGGTCCAGAGCACCAGGTTCTTCCGCAGCTCCGCCACGCGCTTCAGCGCCGCGGCGGTATCGAGCGGATAGAGTTGGGCGGGATCGCGGCCCATCGACATCAGCGCCGCTTCCAGGGTGCAGGTGGCGTCGCGGCGCAGCAGGCGGGTGCCGGGGAACTTCTTCAGATCCCAGAAATCCGTCCAGTTTTTCGGGCCATCGGGGAATTTCTGGCTGTCGTAGACCAGCACGCTGCTGAAGGAATAGGGCGCAGCGCCGTATTCCACGGCGAAGCCCGGGCCGATCACATCCTCCCGCTTCACCACGGAATAATCGATCGGCGTGGCCAGGCCGAGCTTGCCGAGCAGCCGCGCGCCGGAGGCGGAGCTGTCGCAGAGGTCCCAGGTGACGCGGCCGCTTTCGACCATGGAGCGGATGCGCCCGGTGGCCGGGCCGGAGCTGTCCTGCAGCACCTTGGCGCCGGGGGTCTCGGCCATGAAGGGGGCGCCGTAGAACTCACCAAAGCCCTGATTGGCCAGCCCGCCCCAGTTGACCATAACCAGCTGCTTGTCCTGCGCCAGGGCCGGCGCCGCGACGCCAAGGCCGGCCAGCGCCTGGAACAAAGTGCGGCGGGAGATTTCGCCGCGCCGGAAACGGCGTTCGGCAAGCGCGATGCAATCCTGCTGGAACGTCTGCACGAAAACCCCCTCTTGCGGCCGCCGGCTGGTCGGACGAGGCTCGATGAAAGCGCACCGCCCGAGCCCTGGAAACCCGCCATGCAAGCTTCGCGCCTCGCCCCCGGCTTCAAGACCTCCCCCTGGTGGTGGGAGGCCGCCGAACCCCCGCGGCGGGATGCCACCCTGCCCGATCGCGCCGCCGTACTGGTGGTGGGCGGCGGCTATGCCGGGCTTTCCGCCGCCCTCACCCTGCGCCGGCTGGGGCGGGCGGTGACGGTGCTGGATGCCGAGCGGATCGGCTGGGGCGCCTCCTCCCGCAATGGCGGCATGGTCTCGGGCGGGCTGAAGGTGGCGCGCACCGGCCTCGAACAGGCGCATGGGGCGGTGCAGGCCCGCGCCATCGTGGACGCCGCCGCCGCCAGCTTCCCCTTCATTGAGGAGACCATCGCGCGGGAAGGGATCGACTGCGACTATGTCCGCGGCGGCCGCTACCTCGCCGCCTGGTCGCCCGGGCATTACCAGGCAATGGCCGCGCGCTGCGACTACCTGGCCGAGGTGACCGGCCTGCCCGCGCGCATGCTGCCGAAGGCCCGGCAGCGGGAGGCGCTGGGCTCCGACCACTATCATGGCGGCATGCTGGCCGACGCGACCGGCAGCCTGCATCCCGGCAAATACGCCCGTGGCCTTGCCGCGGCGGCGGAGGCCGCCGGCGCGCGGCTGGTGGATGGCGTGCGGGTGCAGGGCATCCGCGCCGAGGGCAGCGGCTTTCGGGTGCAGACCGACAAGGGCGAGATCCGGGCCGATTCCGTGCTGGTCACGACCAATGGCTATTCGCACGACCGGCGCGGCACCGCCCTGCCCTGGCTGGCGCGCCGGCTGGTGCCGCTGAACAGCTACATCATCGCCACCGAGGAGCTGGGCGAGGGGAAGATCGAGGAGCTGTTCCCGGGCCGGCGAATGATTTCCGACAGCAAGCGGGTGCTGAACTATTTCCGCCCCTCCCCGGACGGCAAGCGTATCCTCTGGGGCGGCCGCGCCAGCTTCCGCGCCGCGACGGCCGAGGACACGGCGCCGGCGCTACATGGCTACCTGACCGCCTGCTTTCCTGAGCTGCGGGATGTGCAGATCACCCATGCCTGGACCGGCTATGTCGCCTTCACCTTCGACCACCTGCCGCATATCGGCGTGCAGGACGGCATCCATTTCGCCGCGGGCTGCCAGGGCAGCGGCGTCGCGATGGCGACCTGGCTGGGCCATAACCTCGCGCTGAAGGCGGCGGGCGCGGCGAACCGGCCCTTCGCGCTGGATGGGCTGGCCTTTCCGACCCGCCCCTTCTATGCGGGCAATCCGAATTGGTTCCTGCCGCTGATCGGCGGCTGGTACCGCCTGCGCGACCGGATCGACCGGCTGGCGGCCTAGGGTAGGGACAGGGGCAGGATGGGCTTCGTCGTGGCAGTGGCGCAGCAGAAGGGCGGGGCGGGGAAATCCACCGTCGCCGCCAACCTCGCCGTGGCGCTCGCCGGGCTGGGGCATCGCGTGGCGCTGCTCGATACCGACCCGCAGGGCACGCTGAAGCGCTGGCACGCGGCCCGCGCCGGCCAGGCGAAAGCCGCCGCGCTGACCTTCGAAGCGCCGGCCGGCTGGCGCAGCATGGCGCAGCTGGACCGGCTGCGCCGGGCGCATGATTTCGTCGTGATCGACACGCCCCCGCATGCCGAAACCGATGCCCGGCTGGCGATCCGCGGTGCCGATCTGGTGCTGCTGCCGATGCAGCCCTCCCCGGCCGATTTCTGGGCCAGCGAGGCGACGCTCGACCTCGCCCGCCGGGAAGGCCGGGCGGTGGCGGTGATGCTGAACCGCGCCCCGGCGACGGGGCGGCTGAAGGCGACGGTGCTGGCCGGGCTGGCCGCCCGGAAGGTGCCGGTGCTGGAGCCAAGCTTCGGCAACCGCACCGCCTTTGCCGCCAGCTTCCTCGACGGGCTGGCGGTGACCGAGACGGCCCCGCGCAGCGTAGCGGCCGACGAAGCCCGCGCCCTGGCGCTGGCCATCGCCCGCCGCGCGCGGGGCGGCTAGGCTACCCCTCCTCCCCCGGCCCCGCCGGGGAAGTGGAACACCAGGGACGGATCATGCTCGGCAAACTCTTCTACGTGCTGCACCTGCTGGCGGCCGTCCTTTGGGTGGGCGGCATGGCCTTCGCCATTCTGGCCATGCGCCCGGCGCTCGCCACGCTCGACCCGCCGCAGCGGCAGGCGGTGCATGCGGCGGCCTTCG
>CAITYE010000379.1 GCA_903896535.1 uncultured Paracraurococcus sp. | reverse complement strand
TCTGCAGCCATTTCGATCGGCCCAAGGGCAAGCGCCTGCCTGAGATGTCGCTGCAACCTATGGCAGCTGCTCTGGCGGAGGCGCTGCGCCGTCCGGTGGCTTGGGTCGATGACTGCGTAGGCCCAGCGGCGGAAGCGGCGGCGGCGCGCCTGGCCGATGGTGAGGTGCTGCTGCTGGAGAACACCCGCTACCACGGCGGCGAGGAGAAGAACGACCCGGCGATGGCCGCCGGCCTTGCCAGGCTGGCGGAAGCCTACATCAACGACGCCTTTTCAGCAGCGCATCGCGCCCATGCCAGTACCGAGGGCGTGGCGCGTCTGCTGCCGGCCTATGCCGGGCGGCTGATGCAGGCCGAACTGGAAGCCCTCGATGCGGCGCTCGGCAATCCGAAGCGCCCGGTGGTGGCGATCGTCGGCGGCGCCAAGGTCTCGACCAAGCTCGACCTGCTCGGCAACCTCTCAAAGCGGGTGGATGTGCTGGTCATCGGCGGTGCGATGGCCAATACCTTCCTCGCTGCGCAGGGCCACGCCCTTGGCAAGTCGCTGCAGGAAGCAGAGATGCACGGGACGGCGCGGGAGATCCTGGCGGCGGCCAAGGGGAATGGCTGCGACATCCTGCTGCCGTTGGATCTCGTCGTCGCCGGTGCCTTTGCCGCGCATGCGCCGCATCGGACGGTTGGGCTCGATGCGGTCCCGGCTGAGATGATGGCCCTCGATGTCGGGCCGCAGACGGTGGGCGCTATCGAAACACGGCTGAAGCAGGCGGCAACCGTCGTCTGGAACGGTCCGCTCGGGGCCTTTGAAATCGCGCCCTTCGATGCGGCGACGGTGGCGGTGGCACAGTCGGTCGCGGCGTTGACCGCCGCCGCGGGGCTGCGCTCCATCGGCGGGGGCGGCGATACCGTCGCAGCGCTGAAGCACGCCGGGGTCGCTGATCGCATGACCTACGTCTCGGCAGCAGGCGGCGCTTTCCTCGAGTGGCTTGAGGGCAAGGAATTGCCGGGTGTCGCCGCGCTGACGGCTTGACGGCCAGCGCCGGCTTCCGCCTATCGACTGGAGCCGAGCTTGAGCGCCAGCAGCAGGATCCCCACAGCGGCGAGCGCGAAGGCGCCGCCGCCGCCGACCCAGGCGATGGCGAGCCCAATAATCACCGGGCCGAGCGAGTGGCCCAGATAGAAATGAAAGGCGTGCAAGGCGACTGCGGAGCCGCGCGCTTCCGGGGCCACTTCCGTGACCCGGGTCTGGATCGTGTTGTGAATCATATAGAATCCAACGCCTAGCGCGAGGCCGAGGCCGATGAAGAGCCCGCTTCCTGGTACTACAGCCATACCGAGAAGGGCGAGGGCGGCAATTCCGCCGCCGAGGAAGACCATACGCCCCTGGCCCAGCCGGGCGAGCAAAGCCTTGACGATCGCCGCGTACACAAAACCACCCGCCCCGAAGGCGGCGACGGTCAATCCAGCCTCAACAATCGCCCCGCCGCCGCCGCCGATGCCGCGCGCTTGCAGCATCGGCGCGAGCCAAGGGAAAATACCGAAGATCAGAATGCCCTCGATCATGACCGAGGCGTAAAGCAGCCGCGCTGCCGGCAGCTTCAGGATGGCCCGATAACGGGAAACAGCGCCCAGCGGTTCGAAGCGCTGGCGCTGTTCGGGTGGTCCCCCCATGGGGACGAAACAGAGCAGCACGGAAGCGAACAGTGCAACGGCGCCGCACAGGCCGAGAACGCCGCGCCAGCCGAGAGAGCCGGCGAGCAATCCGGCCAGCGCGCCGCCGCCCACTTGCCCGGCGATGCCGAAGGCAACGAGCTTTGAGAGGGCAACCTGCCTTTGGCCGAGCGGGAAGGCATCGCCCACCGTGGCGATCGAAAGCGGCATGATACCGCCCGCCGCCATGCCGGTGACCGCCCGCAACAGCATGAGTTCGTCGAGCGAGCGGGCGAAAGGGGCAAGCAAGGCGAAGCAGGCAACGAGGAAGAGCGCGAAGCGAATGATTCGTCGCTTGCCGAGCGCGTCGCCGACCGGCCCCAAGATGGGCTGCACCAAGGCGAAGGGTACGGCGAAGGCTGTGGCAAGCAGGGCGGTGCGGTCGGGCGTGGCGGCGAATTCTTCGGCAAGCACCGCAATGAAGGGATCGGTGACACGGATCGAAAGCGTGCCGGCGAGGTTGGTCAACCCCAGCAGCACCAGGAAGCGCAACTGCGCCGAAGTCAGGTCGTTCGCCATGTCGCGGGCCGATGCGATCGTCGTCGTGTCCGCCCGCCTTATCCGAGCCCGGCGGCGACTCGGGCCACCAGCGCCTCGCGCTCCTGGCGCATGGTTGCACCGCGGGCGCGCGCGGCGGCGAGGACTGACGCCGGCGCGCTGTCCGGGCTACCGGCGCTGAACGGCGGGGCCGGGGCATATTCGATCTGCAACTGGATCGCCTGCGCGACCTCTGGCCCGGCGATTTCGGCGGCGATGGTCAGCGCGAAATCGATCCCGGCGGTAACGCCGCCGCCGGTGAAAAGCTGGCCGTCGCGGACCACCCGTGATGCCTCCGGTATCGCGCCGAGAGCGCCGAGGAAGTCATGGCTTGCCCAATGCGTGGTCGCGCGTTTGCCGCGCAGCAGGCCCGCCGCGCCCAGCACGAGCGAGCCGGTGCAGACCGAGGTGAGATAGCGAAGGGCTGGCGCCTGGCCGCGCAAGAAATCCAGGACCTCGGGATCCTCCATCAGCGCTGCGACGCCGGGGCCGCCAGGCACGCAGAGAAGATCGAGTTGCGGGCAGTCGGCAAAGCCGGTGTCGGCCAGCAGCGTCAGGCCGGTATCCGCCCGCACCGGGCCGGCCGTCTTCCAGACGGTCCGCAGCGTCGCCCCGGGCAAGCGGGACAGCACCTCGAAGGGCCCGGTCATGTCGAGTTGGGTGAGGCGGGGAAAAAGCAGGAAGCCGATCAGCACGCGGTGTCTCCTTGCCAGGCACGGTAATCTGCGGCGGTGTCGACATCGCGCAATCGCCGTACCAGTGCGACCGGGTGGGGTACGCAGTTGGCAAGGGTATCCGCGAGGGCGTGCGGCGTCGACCAGCGAACCGCGGCAAAGGGGCTGGCGGGTCGGCGGCGGCCTAAGCCCACCAGCCAATAGCCGCCGTCCTCGGCTGGCCCGAATACCGCCCGGGCGTGGCCGAGCGCACGGAAGGCGGCGGCGATGTCAGCTGGCCGGACGCCTGGGATATCGCCGCCGATCAACACGGCACGGCGATGGCGGGCCAATGCGCGCTGCATGCGGGCGCCTAGGTCGCCCGGCCCTTGTGGCCGGCTTGCCAGCGGCCAAGGCCAGCGAGGACGGTCCGGCGTTGCGACGATCTCGGTCCGCCATCGCCGGTCATGGCCAAGCTCGCGGATCAGGCGGCTGAGCTGCGCCCGATGGAAACGCAGTGCGGCCAGTTGTCCGATCTCAGCCGCCAGCCTGCGCTTGACGGTCCCCAGCCGGGGCGCTCGGACGAACAGAATCAGCGTGTCGCCCCTCACCCGTAGAGCCTTTTGATCGTTGTCGGCGAGATGCCGAGAAACCAGAGCAGTAAGCAGAGCAGATTGCGTGCCGATCGTCGCCACCATCCCTCTCGCTGCCATCGCGTGGCGGCGGTGAGCGCCGCGATCGGCAGCGCCCCCAGGCGCGACCGGCCGAGGCGCCTCACCAGATCGACATCCTCCATCAAGGGCAAGGGCCGGAAGCCCCCGAGTTGGGTGTAGAGCGCTTGCGAAATGAGCAGGCCCTGATCGCCATAAGGCAGGGCAAATAATCGGCATCGCCAAGCGACCAGCCGTTCCAGCCTGCGGGCCTGTGACCCGGGGTCGTCCAGGGCGAAGCGGAAATACCAAGCGCGGTCCGGTTGGCCGATGGCCGGCTGGATGGCGGCCCACCAGCCTGGTGCGAGCCGGGTATCGGCATGGAGGAAGAGCAGCCATGGGCTTTGAGCCGCGGCGCCGCCGGCGGTGAGTTGCAGGCCACGGCCGCGCGCGGCGACGATGACCCTGGCTCCGGCGGCCCGGGCGATCGCGGCGGTGGCGTCCGTGCTGCCGCCGTCGATGACCAGAATCGGCGCCTCGGCTTCCGCGCAGGCGGCAAGGGTGGGCCCGAGGACCGTCGCAGCGTTCAAAGCCGGGATCACGATGGTCACCGTCTGTTCCATGGCTTTTTAACCTTCTGTTCCTAATTTGTTCTTGACTCTTGCTGGCGACGTCGGCAGGCTTATTCGGGATATACGAGGAACTCTGTCATGCCTGACGGGCTTTCGGTGTCGGTCGAATCGCTGGTCCCACGCAAGGGGCGCGGCGCTGTGACAAACCCGCCGATTCGCTTTGAGAGCACGGCACGAGAGGCCTTCGACGATGGCTGGGGCAGTCTGGCAGATTTCTCCGACCTACCGCCCCTGCCGACCACGCTGCTCCGGGAGCGGTCGCGCAGTGCCATGGCCTGGAATGAGAGCCCTGACCTCGGCTTCGACCGTTCGCTCAACTCGTATCGCGGCTGCGAGCATGGCTGCATCTACTGCTACGCGCGGCCAAGCCATGCTTATGTCGGCTACTCGCCGGGCCTCGATTTCGAGACGAAGCTGCTGTTCAAGCCGGACTTGCCAAGCTTGCTGGAAAAGGAGTTGTGCAAGCCCGGCTATGTCGCGAAACCGGTCGCGCTCGGGGCCAATACGGACCCTTACCAGCCGATCGAACGGACCTTGCTGATCACCCGGCAGATCCTGGAAGTGCTTGAGCGCTTCGCCCACCCCGTCACGATCGTCACAAAATCCGCCGGCGTACTCCGCGACATCGACATTCTGGCCCGCTTGGCCCAACGGAATCTGGTGCATGTCTGTCTGTCGGTCACGACGCTTGACCCCGCCTTGGCGCGCCGCATGGAGCCCAGAGCGGCAAGCCCGGCGCGGCGCCTCGCTGCCCTCCGCAGTTTGGCGGCGGCGGGAATTCCGACCGGTGTCCTGGCAGCGCCGATGATTCCTGGGCTGAACGACGCTGAGTTGGAGCGGATTCTGGCCGCCAGCCTGGAAGCCGGCGCGACGCGGGCCGGATATGTGTTGCTCCGCTTGCCGCATGAGGTGGCGGGGCTGTTTGAAGCCTGGCTCAAGACGCATATGCCGGATCGGGCGGCGCGGGTGCTGGCGCTGGTGCGAGAGACGCGGGCAGGCGCCCTTTATCGTTCAAGCTTCGGGGAGCGGCAGACCGGGACCGGACCCTATGCCGATCTACTGGCGGCCCGCTTTCGTCAAGCCGCGACCCGTATGGGCCTGGCAGGGACCAATGCACGTTCCCAGCCGCTCGATTGTAGTCAATTTGCCCCCCCGACCACCGCCACGGCGCCGCGGCAGTTGGCGCTGCTCTGAGGGGGGGGGCGCGGCGCGGCTTTCAAAGCGGCCCGCCTTGCGCTAAACGCAACCGCTTGACGTCGCGGCGTGCTGCGGGCGTGGTGGAATTGGCAGACACGCTGGATTTAGGTTCCAGTGGCGCAAGCCGTGGGGGTTCAAGTCCCTCCGCCCGCACCATGGCCCGCCGCTTTTCGTTTCGGATCGGATGGATAAAAAATGCAGGTCACCGAGGTCGCCAATGAAGGGCTGAAGCGCGCCTTCGCCATTGTGGTGCCGGCTGGCGATATCGCGGCGGAGCGGTCCAAGCGGTTGGCCGAGCTTGGGCGAGAACTGCGTCTGCCGGGCTTCCGTCCGGGCAAAGTGCCGCCGAGCGTGGTGCAGCAGCGCTACGGCCAAGCCGTCATGGGCGAGGTGCTGGAACAATCGGTCAACAGGGCGACCCAGCAGGTGGTGGCTGATCGCGGCTTGCGCCCGGCCCTGCAGCCGAAAATCGAAGTGGTGAATTTCGCGCCCGACAGCGACCTCGAGTTTAAGGTCGAGCTCGAAATCATGCCGGACATCCCGATGCCTGAGTTCGGCGGGATAGAGATCGAGCGTCTGAAAGCCGAGCCGACCGAGACGCAGATTGCCGAGACGCTCGGCACCATCGCCAGCCGCAACCGCACCTTGACCGAAGTGGCCGAGACCAGGGCGGCCGCCAAGGGCGATGTCCTCATCTGCGATTTTGTTGGCCGCATCGCCGGCGAGGATGGCGAATGGCAGGAATTTCCGGGCGGCAAGGCCGATGACATGCCGATCGAGGTCGGCGGCACTGGCTTCATCCCGGGGTTCACCGACCAGCTCGAAGGGCTGAGCCCTGGCGAGACCCGGACGATTGATGTGAGCTTTCCCGCCGATTACGGGGCGACCGAGCTGGCGGGTAAGGCGGCCAAATTCGATATCGCGGCCAAGGCATTGAAGCAGCCGAGCATCCCGGCGCTGGATGACGATCTGGCCAAGAAGCTGGGCTTCGAGGACCTTGGTAAGTTGACCGAGGTCCTGCGTGGCCAGCTTCAGCAGGAATACGACAATCTCTCTCGGCTTAAGGTGAAGCGGGCGCTGCTCGATGGCTTGGCCGAACGCGCCGATTTCCCGGTGCCGCAAGGGTTGGTCGATGCGGAGTTCGGCCAGATTTGGGAGCGGGTCGAGCAGGATCTCAAGGCTGGCCGGCTGGATGATGATGATAAGGGGAAGGATGAGGAGACCCTGAAGTCGGAATACCGCGGCATCGCTGAGCGGCGCATCAGGCTCGGTCTCCTGCTGGCGGAAATCGGCCGGACCAACAATATCGCCGTCACGAATGATGAACTCGCCCGAGCGATGCGGGCCGAGGCGGGTCGCTAT
>CAITYE010000378.1 GCA_903896535.1 uncultured Paracraurococcus sp. | reverse complement strand
CGCGTGGCCGGGGAGATCGCGCGCGCAACCAACGGCCATACCATCCCGGTCGCCGCCGATGTCACGACGCCAGAGGGGCAGGACGCGCTGTTCGCGGCGATGCCCGAGCCGGACATCCTCATCACCAATGCCGGCGGCCCACCCTTCAAGGATTTCCGCACCCTGGACCGCGCGGCAATCCTGGCCGGCGTCACCGCCAACATGGTCACGCCGATCGAGCTGATTCAGCGCGCGGTGGATGGCATGGTGGCGCGCCGCTTCGGGCGGATCGTCAATATCACCTCGGTTTCGGTGAAAATGCCGATCCCCGGCCTCGACCTCTCCTCCGGTGCGCGGGCCGGGCTGACCGGCTTCCTCGCCGGGGCGCTGCGGTCGGTCGCACATGCCAATGTCACGATCAACAACCTGCTGCCCGGCTATATCGACACGGATCGCTACCGTGGCGGCGTGACGGCAACGGCGAAGCTGCAAGGCACGACGCCAGAGGCGATCCGCGAGCGGCAGGTGGACGGCATCCCCGCCGGGCGCATCGGCCAGCCCACCGAGTTCGGCGCCACCTGCGCCTTCCTCTGCAGCGTGCCCGCCGCCTACATCACCGGCCAGAATATCCTGGTCGATGGCGGGCTCTACAACGCCGCCTTCTGATCCGCCGCGCGCGGCCGCTCGGCATCGGTCTTCAGCTGGCCGCAGGCCGCCAGGATATCCCGCCCGCGCGGCCGGCGGATCGGGCTGGAATAGCCGGCGGCGTTCAGGATGGCGGCGAATTTGGCCGTCTGCTCATGCGTGCTGGTCCGATAGGGCGCGCCGGGCCAGGGGTTGAACGGGATCAGGTTCACCTTGGCCGGCAGCCCGTCCAGCAGCCGCACCAACTCGCGCGCCTCCGCCTCCGTATCGTTCACGCCGCGCAGCATGACGTATTCGAAGGTGATGCGCCGGGCATTGCTGGCACCGGGATAGCGCCGGCAGGCGGCCAGCAGCTCGGCGATCGGGTATTTCCGGTTCAGCGGCACGATCTCATCGCGCAGCTCGTCGGTGACGGCGTGCAGGGACACCGCCAGGTTCACCCCAAGCTCCGTGCCGCAGCGATCCATCAGCGGCACGACGCCGGAGGTTGAAAGGGTGATCCGCCGCCGCGACAGGCCGATCCCCTCATGGTCCATGATGATCCGCAGCGCCTTGGCGGTGTTCTCGTAATTGTATAGCGGCTCGCCCATACCCATCACCACGATGGTCGAAAGCAGGCGCGGCTTGTCGTCGCTCGGGCTGGGCCATTCGCCGTAGCTGTCGCGGGCCGCCATGAACTGACCGAGGATCTCGGCCGCGCCCAGGTTGCGCACCAGGTTCTGCGTCCCGGTATGGCAGAACCGGCAGGACAGCGTGCAGCCGACCTGGGTGGACAGGCAGACCGCGCCGCGATCCAGCTCGGGATCAGGGATATAGACCGTCTCCACCGGCTGGCCGTCGCGGAAGCGGAACAGCCATTTGCGGGTCTCGTCCTGGCTGGTCTGCTCGGTTGCGACCTCTGGCCGGCCGATCACGAAGCTTTCGGCCAGCCGGGCACGCAGCGGTGCGGCGATCGAATTCATCCGGGCGAAATCAGTGACGCCCTGGTGGTAGATCCAATGCCAAAGCTGCTTGGCGCGGAACGGCTTTTCGCCGAGCGCGACCAATTCGGCCGCCAACTCCCCCCGGTCCAGGCCGACCAGATCTCGCCGGCCATCGGGCAGGGTTGCCGGCGGCGGATTGAAGCGCGCGGTCTTGGCGAGGATGCGCGTCCGCTCGTCCGCCGTCAGCTCGGCGTTCATCGCTTGCGGGCGGACGGTGACGGCGCCGGGGCCGGCGCGGCCGCCGGGCATTCCTTGGACATCGCGTCATGCGCGCCGCCAAAGCCGGCCAGCGGGAAGCTGTCGCTCACCGTGCCACGGCCGCTTGCGGCCGGGCCCTTCAGCACCGCGTCCTTGCCGTTCCGCAGCAGCCGCACCACCGCGGCGCCATCGCGCGCGGCTGCCGTGGAGCCAGCCGTGTAGAAGGGCACCTGGGTCGCGCCGACCGAGAGCATCGCCTCGGCATTGCGCGGGTAGCCGTAGCCGGAGGCGATGGTCACCGTATCCCGCGCGCCGGGCCGATGGGTGACGGAGAGCAGCACGCCCTGCCGCCCGCCGGGTTCCGATTTGCTGGGCCGGACGAAGGCATAGCAGACCTTGCGCCCGTCTTCGGCGTATTGCGCCGCGGTCCAGGCGCCGTAATCGCCGATCTTGCTGGGACGAGCGGGATTGCCCAGCGCCGCCTGAGGCAGCAGCAGGAGAAGCGGGGCGAGGAATCGGATAGCCTGGCGCATCCCCACTAAATAGGAGCCCGCCGCCCCGCCAGCAACCGGATTGGCGCCGGCCGGCCGGGCGCCTATGCAGCCGCCATGACCGATGCCACCGACCGGCTGCTCGCCACCCAGTATGAGGCTTACCCCTACCCCGCCCGCGACCCGCGGGAGGAGGCCAAGCGGCTGATTATCGGCAGCCCCAGCCATCTGCGCGAAATCGACCATTGGATCTTCCGCGCGGCGCGCCCGGCCAGCCGACCGCTGCACGCCCTGTTCGCCGGTGGCGGTACCGGCGATGGCAGCATCATGCTGGCCCAGCAACTGACCGATGCCGGGCGCCCCGGCAGCGTCACCTGGCTCGACCGCAGCGGCGCCGCGCGCAAGGTCGCGGAAGCCCGGGCGGCGGTCCGCAAGCTCGGCAATCTCCGCTTCGTCGAAGGCTCGCTGCTGGACCTGCCGACCGCCGGGCTCGGGCTGTTCGACTACATTGATTGCTGCGGCGTGCTGCATCACCTGCCGGACCCGCTGGCGGGGCTGCGGGCGCTGGCCTCGGCGCTGGCGCCTGGCGGGGGGATGGGGCTGATGGTCTACGCCCCGCATGGCCGGACCGGCGTCTACATGCTGCAGGACGCGCTGCGCCGGCTGGCGCCGCCCGAGGAGACGCCGGCCGCGCGCGTCGATATCGCCCGCCGCGTCTGGCGGCATGTGCCGGAGACCGCCTGGCTGCGGAAGAATCCCTGGCTGACCGACCATCTCTCGGGTGGCGATGCCGGCCTGTACGACCTGCTGCTGAACCCGCGCGATGTCGCCTTCACCGTGCCCCAACTGGCCGCCCTGCTGGCCGAGGCGGGGCTGGAGGTTGCCTGCTGGGTGGAGCCGGTGCGCTACGACCCCGATACCTGGCTGCCCGACCCGAAGCTGCGCGCCCGCACCGCCGGCATGAGCCCGCCGGAGCGCGCGGCGCTGGCCGAGGCGCTGACCGGCAATATGGGGATCCACATCGTCTATTGCCGGCGCATCGCCGAACCCGGCGCCCCGCTGCCCTGGGAGGACCCGGCGGCGGTGCCGGTGCTGCGGAGCATGGAAGGCCCCCAGGTCGCCGCCAGCCTGCCGCCCGGCGGCGCCCTGCCGGTGAGCTTCGACGGCTTACAGACCCATCTGCCTTTGCCGCGCCTCGCCGGCGCGATCCTGCAACGGATCGACGGCCAGCGGTGTTTTGGCGACATCGCCGATGCGCTGGCGGCAAACGGCGTGGCGCGGGAGCAATTCTGGCGCGACCTCGGCCAGCTGCGCCGGAGCATGGAGGCGCTGAACCGGCTGCTGATCGCAGCACCTGCTACCCCGCCGCCAACAGCGCCCTGACCGCGTCCGGCCGTGGCAGCGGGGCCACCGCGCCATAGCCGGTGGTGGACAGCGCCGCGGCGGCATTCGCATAGCGCGCGGCGGCCAGCGGCGGATCGCCGGCCAGGTGCCGCGCCAGGAAGGCACCGGCGAAAGCATCCCCCGCCCCGGTCGCATCCACCGCCGCCACCCGGTGCGGCGGCAGCAGCGCCCGCGTGCCATCGGCCAGCGCCAGCAGCGCGCCCGCCGCCCCCAGCTTCACCACGACGATCCCCGAGCCCAGCCGCAGATAGAACTCGGCAATGGCCTCCGGCCGCTCCAGCCCGGTCAGCACGCGGGCATCCTCGAGCGAGGGCAGCGCGATCTCCGCCCGCGCCATCGCCGCATGCATCACCGCCGCCGCCCGCGCCGCCGGCCACAGGCGGGGGCGGAAATTGGTGTCGTAGGAGACCGCGACACCGGCCGCGCAGGCAATATCGATGGCATGGAACACCGCATCGCAGGCGCTGGTGGAAATCGCCTGGCTGATGCCGGAGACGTGCAGGATGCGCGCGGCACGAATGGCCTCGGCCGGCACATCCGCCGGGCCATAGGTGCTGGCCGCGCTGCCCTGCCGATAGAAGGCGAAGGCATGCCCGCCCGCGTCATGGGTGACGAGATAGAGCGCCGTCGGCGCCCCGGCGCGGCGGATCACCTGGGCCGTATCGATGCCCTCCGCGTGCCAGAGGTCGAGGAAGCTCTGGCCGGGCCCATCCTCCCCGATCGCCGTCAGGTAGCCGACCGGCGCCCCTTGGCGCGCGGCGCAGATCGCGGCGTTCGAGGTATCCCCGCCATGGCCCTCCAGGTAGGCAGGCCGGCCATCGGCACCGGCTGGCGCGCGGTTCAACTCCAGCATGGGCTCGCCCAGGCAGAGCAGCGCCGGCGCGCTCATGCCTCCAGCAGCCCAAGCGCGGCGCGGGCCGCGGCCTGGATGGCGGGCTTGTCGCCGGCGGCGATCCGCGCCTCATCCACCAGCCGCCCGCCGATGCCGACCCAATCGGCGCCCGCAGCGAAATAGTCCGGCGCGTGGCCGACATCGATGCCGCCGGTCGGGCAGAAGATGGCGGCGGGGAAGACCGCCCGCATTGCCTTCACATAGGCCGGGCCGCCGACGGCGCTGGCCGGAAAAATCTTCACCGCATCCGCCCCGGCGCAAAGGCAGGCGCGGATTTCGGTGGGCGTCAGCGCGCCCGCCATGGCGCAGGCCCCCGCCGCCCGCGCAACGCCGACCACTGCCGGGTCGAGCCAGGGCGTGACGAGGAATTGCGCCCCGGCGGCCAGGCAGGCCGCGGCGGCCTCGGCATCCGGCACGGTGCCGGCGCCGATGATCAGCCCCGGCTCGCGCGCCAGGGCGGCGATCAGCGGCACGGCCTCGGGGGTGGTCAGGGTGATCTCCAGGATCGTCATCCCCACCTCCCGCAGCCAGGCGCAGGCGGTCGCGGCATGTTCGGCGCGCTGGCAGCGGATCACGGGGATAATGCGGGCGCGGCGCAGCGCGGGGATCAGGGCATGCATGCGCCAGAGGTACCAGATGCCGGCGGCGGCGCGGAAGGCGCCAGCGTTCAAAACTCCCAGAAGGCGAGCGCCGCGAGGCCGAGGCTGAGGCCGGCGGCGAGGCTCAGCATCCAGCGGAGCGCGAGATAGCCGGCCGGCAGCAGGCCGCGCCGGGCGGCCAGCGTCTCAACCAGCGCGGTGCCGACCAGCCCGGCCGCCAGCAGGGCGAGCGAGGGCCCCGCCTCCAGCAGCAGCGCCACCCAGGCGATCAGCGCCGGCACCACACCCAGCACAAGCCGCCAGCCGCGCGCCGGCGCCTCCGGGCTGCCCAGCGCGAGGCCCCAATGCACCGCGCCCAGGAAGCTCAGGATCACCGCCCCATAGGTGCCAAGGGCGGCGACCGCGAAGCCCTCCAGCACCGGGGGGCCGAACAGCGCCAAGGCCAGCATCCCGAAGAAGGGCAACAGCCCGGCGAAGCCGAGCCAGCGGGCGAGGGGGGAGAGGCGGGACAGCGTCATGCGGGCGGCATGGCGCCGGCCCGCGCGAAGCGCAAGCGGCGGTGATGCTGGCCGTCGGGCGGCGCGGGCCCTACATAGCGACGCGGAGACCGCATGAACGTCGTTCTCGAAATTGCGATTATCCTGGTGCTGGTGCTGCTGAACAGCCTCTTCGCAATGAGCGAGTTGGCCATCGTCTCTGCACGCCGGGGCCGCCTGCAGGCGATGCAGCGGCAGGGCAGCGTTGGGGCCGGGGCGGCGCTTGCCCTGGCCGATGATCCGCAGCGCTTTTTGCCGACGGTCCAGGTGGGGATCAGCCTGGTCGGCATTCTGGCTGGCGTCTTCGGCGGTGCCCGGCTGGCCGGGCCGCTGGCGGGGACCCTGGCGCGCATCCCGGGGGTCGCGCCCTTCGCGACCGAGGCCGCCTTCGTCCTGGTCGTCATCGCCATCGCCTATGCCAACCTGATCCTCGGCGAGCTGGTCCCGAAGCAACTCGCACTGCGCCATCCGGAACGCTTTGCCGTCGCCGTCGCGGTGCCGATGACCTGGCTCGCGCGCTGGACCGCGCCGATGGTCTGGGTGCTCGGCCATTCCTCGCGCCTGGTCCTGAAGCTGTTCGGGCCGCCGCCGACCTCGGAGCAGGCGGTGACCGAGGAGGAGGTGAAGGCGGTGGTCGCCGAAGGCGCCGAGGCCGGCGCGCTGGAGCACGAAGAGCGGCACATGATCGAGCGCGTGCTGCGGCTGGCCGACAAGCCGGTACGCGCCCTCATGACGCCGCGCAACGACATCGCCTGGATCGATCGCAACGCGGCGCCGGAGGAGATCTCGCGCGCCCTGCGCGCCGCCGCCGTCACCCGCTTCGTCGTCGCCGATGGCGCCATCGACAATGTGGTGGGCGTGGTGGTGGCCAAGGACCTGCTGGATCAGGCGCTGGAAGGCGCACCGCTCTCCGTCGCCGCGGTGCTCCGCACCCCGCTGGCGCTACCCGATGCGTTGCCCGCGCTGGATGCGCTGGAGCGGATGCGCCACGACCATATCGGCCTCGCCCTCGTGCTCGACGAATATGGCAGCTTCGAGGGCGTGGTCACCACCTCCGACCTGCTGGAGGCGATCATCGGGGAGCTCGGCCCGCAAGGCACGCCGGAGGCGACGAACGAGGTGGTGCGCCGGCACGATGGCAGCCTGCTGCTGGACGGCATGATGCCGAGCGACGAGCTGCGCGCGCAGCTTGGACTGCCGCCGCTGCCGCGCCAGGGCAGCTATCACACCGTCGCCGGGCTGATGCTCGCGCTGCTGCACCGCGTCCCGCGGGAAGGCGACCGGATCGTCTGGGCCGGCTGGCGGTTCGAGATCGTCGACATGGATGGCCGGCGCGTCGACAAAGTCCTGGCGCTGCGCGACGACCAGGGCCCTAGAGTGATATCCGAGCAGGTGGATTAGAGCGCGATGCGTTGAGGCGGAATCGCCGAAGGCGCTGAATCCCGCGACAAAAAAGAGTTAGAGCAGGGTGCGTGAACGCATGTGAACGCAGCATGCTCTGGAGCGGGATGCGTTGAGGCGGAATCGCCGAAGGCGCTGAATCCCGCGACCAAAAAGATTTAGAGCAGGGTGCGTGAACGCATGTGAACGCAGCATGCTCTAAACCCGCGATCCGACAGGACGGGGCCGGCTCGTGCTGCTCAGTCGCCGCGCAAGGCGGCCACGGCCTCATAGGTCAGCAGCGTCTCGATCTCCCCGCCCTGCACCACGGGCAGGCGCCAGACCCGCTCCTTCATCCCCTTGCCCGCGAGATGGACGATGCCAAGCGGGGCATGTGGCGCGTGCGGCTCGACGACCATGCGCCGCTCCGCGCACCAGGCGGGCGTGCCCTTGCCGCAGAACCAATTGGCGGTCGCCGGCAGCAGCGTGAAGGGCCGACGCAGCTTGAAGCAGACGTAGTTCATCGCCGTCTGTTCGCTGAGCTGGAAGTAGAAATTCCGCGCCGAGCGGCCGGTCAGCCGGAAGCGTAAGATAGCCGCGCGATGCGCCGCGGCCCAATCCGCCCAGTGGGGGGACCCCGCCGCCAGCGCGAAGGCGCCGACATTGAGGATCGGGTTGCGGCCAAGCCGGTAGCCGGCGTGCAGGCCAAAGGCCCAGGCAAAGGCCTTCTGGTTCTGTCCCCAAAGCTTCGGCGGCTTGTACATGGTCCAATAGCCCCGATCGAGTTCGGGCACGATGGCCAGCATCCCCCGCCGCGCCGGCGCCAGGAAATCCTCCAGCACCGCCGCGTCCTGCACCCAGATATCGCCATCCAGCCAGAGGTAAGTGGCAAAGCCCGGGAAATAGCGGGGCAAATGCGGCCGCGCCGCCATGGCCCGGTAATGCCCCGGCACCGGCCACGGGATTTCCACATCCCAGCCCGGCGTCACGCAGCGCGCCCCCTGCCCCGCCAGCCAATCCCGCTG
>CAITYE010000377.1 GCA_903896535.1 uncultured Paracraurococcus sp. | reverse complement strand
GGCTTCAACTCCAGCGAATGGGCGGCGCTGTTCGGCCCGCCGGGCCTGCCAGCGCCGATCGTCACCCGGCTGCACGCTGCCCTCACCGCCGCTCTCGCCGAGCCGGGGGTGAAGCTGCGGTTGGGCCAGATCGGCGCGGTACCCGTGGGCAGCGAGCCCGCCGCCTTCGCCCGCTTCGTCGCCAATGGCCGGGCCCAGATGGCCACGCTGGTGCGCGAAGCCAGCATCCGGCTCGACTGATACCAGCTTTCAGCTTTTTCTGGCCCTCAAGCGCCGGACGGAAACCTCCGGTTTCCTGCGCTGCGTGGCACTGGCCGCGACGCCCGTTCGGGCGCTCGGCACGAGTGAAAGCCCCGTGCCGTCGGTATGATCCGCACGAGCCATCGGCAATAAAAAAGGCGGCACCGCATGGCGCCGCCCTTTTCCGCGTTCGGCCCGCGGCTTGGTCAGTCCGGCGACGCGTCCTCGACCGGCTCCGGCTTCGGGCCGCTATCCAGGCCTTTCGCGGCGACATCGCGGTCGATCAGTTCGATCACCGCCATGGACGCGGCATCGCCATAGCGCACCCCGGCCTTGAGCACGCGGGTGTAGCCGCCGCTACGGCCCTTGTAGCGATCAGCGATGGTGGTGAAGAGCTTGTCCACCACCTGCGCATCCATGATCTGGGCATAGGCTTGGCGCCGCGCATGCAGCCCGCCACGCTTGCCGAGGGTGATAATGCGCTCGACGTACGGGCGCAGTTCCTTCGCCTTCGGCAAAGTCGTCGTGATCTGCTCGTGCTTGAGCAGGCTGGTCGCCATGTTGCGAAACATGGCGAGCCGATGGGTGGAGGTGACGCCGAGCTTCCGGCCGGTCATTCCGTGACGCATTTCCGTGGTTCCTGCTCAGGCCTGGGTCAGAAGGGCTCTTCGAGCTTCTTCGCCAGATCCTCAATATTCTCGGGTGGCCAACCTGTCACCGCCATGCCGAGGCCGAGGCCCATGGTGGTGAGGACTTCCTTAATCTCGTTCAGAGACTTACGACCGAAATTCGGTGTGCGGAGCATTTCCTGCTCGGTCTTCTGCACGAGGTCGCCGATGTAGACGATGTTGTCGTTCTTCAGGCAATTCGCCGAACGGACCGAGAGCTCAAGCTCATCGACCTTACGCAGCAGGTTGCGATTGAACGGCAGTTCCTCATGCTCATCATCAACCTTCCGCTCGCGCGGCTCGTCGAAGTTGATGAAGAGCTGCAGCTGGTCCTGTAGGATACGGGCGGCCAGCGCCATCGCATCCTCAGGCGCCACGGTGCCATCGGTCTCCACATCCATGATCAGCTTGTCATAGTCGGTCACCTGCCCAACGCGGGTCGGTTCAACCCGATAGGCGACGCGGCGGACGGGGGAATAGATGGCATCGACCGGAATGAGGCCAATCGGCGCATCCTCCGGCCGGTTCATGACGGCGGGAACATAACCCTTGCCGATATCGACAGTAAGCTCCATCGACAGCTTGGCGCCATCATCAAGCGTGCACAGAACCAGGTCCGGGTTCGCAATCTCGATATCGCCCGTGGTCTGGATCTGCCCGGCCGTCACCTCGCCAGGCCCGGTCGCTGAGAGCTGGAGGCGCTTCGGCCCTTCACCCTGCATGCGGATCGCCAGCTGCTTCACATTCAGGACGATGTCGGTAACGTCCTCCCGCACGCCCTGCAGCGAGCTGAATTCATGCAGCACGCCATCGATCCTGAGCGCGGTGACCGCCGCGCCCTGCAGTGACGATAACAACACGCGGCGCAGCGCATTCCCAAGAGTCATACCGAAGCCACGCTCTAGCGGCTCCGCCACGATACGGGCACTGCGATCGGGGTCGGTGCCGATCTCGACGCCCAGCTTTTCCGGGCGGATCAGCGAACGCCAATTCCTTTCGATCACCACTTCTCTCCTTGCCTACCCAGCAACCCGCGAAGGATCAAACGCGCCGACGCTTGCGGGGGCGGCAACCATTGTGCGGGATGGGGGTGACGTCCTTGATGGAGGTCACGGCGAAGCCGACCGCCTGCAAGGCGCGCAGCGCCGACTCGCGGCCCGAACCGGGGCCGCTCACCATGATTTCCAGCGTCTCCATGCCGTGCTCGCGGGCCTTGCGGCCGGCATCCTCGGCGGCGACCTGCGCGGCATAAGGCGTGCTTTTCCGGCTGCCCTTGAAGCCCTGGCTGCCCGAGGAGGACCAGGCGATAGCATTGCCCTGGGCGTCAGTGATGGTGACGATCGTGTTGTTGAAAGACGCCAGCACATGGGCAACGCCCGAGCTGATATTCTTCCGTTCCTTCTTGCGCGGCGCACGGGCGCCGCCCTGCGGCTGACGGGCCATCTTACTTGGTCACCTTCTTCTTGCCGGCGATCGGCACGGCCTTGCCCTTACGGGTGCGGGCATTGGTATGGGTGCGCTGACCGCGGACCGGCAGCCCCTTGCGATGACGGAGGCCACGATAGCAGGCCATGTCCATCAGCCGCTTGATGTTCATCGCCACTTCCCGACGGAGGTCGCCCTCTACCCGGTAGTCGCGGTCGATGAGCTCGCGGATGCGGAGCACCTCATCATCAGTCAACTGATTCACCCGCCGCTCATGCGGGATGCTCAGCTTGTCGCAAATTTCAACCGCATTCTTCGGCCCGATGCCGTAGATGTAGCGCAGCGAGATCGGCACGCGCTTATTGGTTGGAATGTTCACACCGGCGATGCGCGCCACTGGCAAACTCCTGGAGCCGCCGCTCCGTTTCGCGCCGGCCTAGCCCGTGCCCCTTTGGCGCGGGCCGCGACCGGCCACTTGTTCCGAATTCCGTAACCGCCAAAACAAACCGACCAGCCGTGCGATGCACCGACCCGCCAGCTCCACTCTGACCGAGGAAGCCGCGGATTATATCTGGGGGCACGTCTGAGTCAATCGTCAATCATCCCTCAGCCGATAATCTTCTCGATGTCACTGTAAACACGATCCATTGCGGCCATGCCATCCACCGCCCGCAGGATACCGCGCGCGGCGTAGTAGGGCAGCAGCGGCGCGGTCTGCCTGTGATAGGCAGCCAGGCGCGCGGCGACCGTCTCTGCCCGGTCATCCGCCCGCCGGGTGAACTCGGTGCCGCCACAGGCGTCACAGACCCCCGTGTGCTTGGGCTGCTTGAACTGGTCGTGCCAGCCCTCGCCGCATTTGGCGCAGCTATAGCGGCCGGAAATCCGCGCCACCATCTCCTCATCCCGCACCCGCAGCTCGATCACATGGTCGAGCGGCACTCCCTTTTCAGCCAGCATGAGATCGAGCGCTTCGGCCTGCGGCACGGTGCGCGGGAAACCATCAAGGATGAAGCCCTTGGTCGCATCCGGACGAGAGACCTGGGCGGCCAGCATCGCAATGATGATGGCATCCGGCACCAGGTCACCGCGTTCCATAATGGCCTTGGCCTGCAAGCCCACTTCGCTGCCGGACTTTACCTCAGCGCGCAGCATGTCCCCGGTCGAAACCTGGGTCAGGCCATGCTGCTGCTCGAGCCGCTTGGCCTGGGTACCCTTGCCGGCACCGGGTGGCCCCAACAGGATGAGATTCATCGGCGCTCCCCCCTAAATCATCGCCCGGCGAAAACCGCTCGGTCGAGCGCGCCAGGGACCTTCGATTCGATCAGCGCGGCCGCGGCGACCCACGACCACCGAGCCGCGCCTTTTTGATCAACCCTTCATACTGGTGCGCGAATAGGTGCGACTGGATCTGCGCCACTGTGTCCATGGTAACGGATACGATGATCAGCAGGGAGGTGCCGCCGAAGTAGAAAGGCACGCCGTACTGGCTGATCAGGAACTCTGGCAGGATGCAGACGAGACAAAGATACAGCGCGCCGATCGCGGTCAGTCGCGTCAGGACACGATCCAGGTAATCGGCCGTATTCTGGCCTGGCCGAATGCCCGGGACGAAGCCGCCATATTTTTTCAGGTTATCCGCCGTCTCCTGCGGGTTGAACACAACGGCGGTGTAGAAGAAAGCAAAGAAAATGATGAGCGCCATGTAGAGCGCCATATAGAGCGGCTGGCCATGCGCAAGGGCCGCAGCCATTCGCGGCAGCACCCCTTCGCCCGAATCACCGCCCGCGAAGCCCGCCACGGTCGCTGGCAGCAACAGCAAGGAGGAGGCGAAGATCGGAGGAATGACGCCAGCGGTGTTAAGCTTCAGCGGCAGGTGCGTGTTGTCACCCCCGAACTGCCGGTTCCCCACTTGCCGCTTCGGGTAATTGATGGGGATTCGCCGCTGCGCCCGCTCCACGAAGACGACCAGGGCGATGACCGCGAGCGCGATCGACAGGAAGGCGATGATAAAGAAGGTGGACAGCGCCCCGGTACGGCCGAGCTCCAACGTCGAGGCCAGCGCGCTGGGCAGGTTGGCGACGATGCCCGCGAAGATGATCAACGAAATCCCGTTGCCGATGCCGCGCGAGGTAATCTGCTCGCCCAGCCACATCAGGAACATCGTGCCGCCGACCAGGGTGATCACGCAGGAAATTCGGAAGAACCAGCCAGGATCGGCTACCGCAGCGCTAAAGCTGCCGCGCATACTTTCCAGGCCGATGGCAATGCCCCACGCTTGGAACAAGGCAATCAGCACGGTCAGATATCGGGTGTATTGGTTGAGCTTCTTGCGCCCGGACTCACCCTCCTTCTTGAGGGTCTCAAGCGAGGGAACCGCGGCGGACATCAGCTGAACGATGATGCTGGCGGAAATGTAAGGCATGATGTTCAACGCGAAGACCGTCATGCGTCCAAGCGCGCCGCCGGTGAACATGTCGAACATGCCGAGGATGCCGCCGCCGTGCTGAGCGAGCATTTCCCCCATGACGGAGGCATCAACACCAGGCACAGGCACGTAGGTGCCTAGCCGGTAAACAAGCAGCGCCCCGAGGGTGAACCAAATTCGCTGCTTCAGCTCGGTCGCCTTGGTCAGGACACCGAGATTGAGATTGGCCGCGAGTTGTTCGGCGGCAGAGGCCATGTGTCTGGAATCCCCGGAACGGCAGCGCCGCCCAGCAAGGCGGCGCGTGTCGGTTGCGTCGGCGAGATACCCCACCGCCCTGCTGGGCGGCAAGCTTTACTCGCCCGTCTGCGCTTCCGCCGGCGGGTTCAGCAACGTGACAGTCCCGCCAGCCGCTTGCACGGCGGCCAGCGCACTGGCCGAAGCCCCGGAGACGGTGATGTTGACCGCCCGACCAATCGCACCACGCCCTAGCAGCCTGACCCCGGAGAACTTCTGCGAGGAGCGCACCACGCCCGCCGCCTTCAGCGCCGCTTCGTCGATCGGCTGATCCGCGGCAAGTTTGCCCTCGGCGATCGCCTTATCCAAGGCGTCCAGGTTGAGTGGCGCGTAGAACTTGCGGAAAATGTTCACGAAGCCACGCTTGGGGAAGCGGCGGTAAATCGGCAGCTGCCCACCCTCGAAGCCATTGAGCGATACGCCTTCGCGCGCCTTCTGGCCTTTCACACCCTTGCCCGACGTCTTGCCCTTGCCCGAGCCGATGCCGCGACCCAGCCGCTTGGCCTTGTAACGCGCGCCGGGATTATCGCGCAGTTCGTTCAGTTTCATATCAATCCTCCACCTTCAGCAGGTGGGCCACCTTGCGGATCATGCCCCGAACCGAAGGAGTATCCTCCAGCTCTCGGCTACGATGCATCTTGTTCAGGCCGAGCCCGATCAGGGTCTCGCGCTGACCAGGCTTGCGCCCGATCGGCGAGCCGACCTGGGTGACCTTCACGGTCTTCTTCTCACTCATCTCAGCCGGCCTCCGCCGTCGCCGACTCGGCGGCCACTTCCTTGCGCGCGCCGAGCAGGTCAGCAACCTTCTTGCCGCGCCGCGCAGCGACTGCCCGCGGACTGGTCGAGCGCTGCAACGCGGCGAAGGTCGCCTTGATCATGTTATGCGGGTTTGTGGAGCCGGTGCACTTGGCGACCACGTCGCCCATGCCCAACGTCTCAAACACCGCGCGCATCGGGCCACCAGCAATGATGCCGGTCCCCGCCGGGGCCGACCGCAGCAGAACCCGTCCAGCACCGAACTCGCCAATCACGTCGTGGTGTAGGGTCCGGCCCTCGCGCATCGCCACGCGGATCATGCCGCGCTTGGCCTGCTCCGTCGCCTTGCGAATCGCTTCCGGAACCTCACGAGCCTTACCGGCGCCCCAGCCGACCCGACCCTTCTGGTCGCCCACGACCACGAGCGCGGCAAAACTGAAGCGCCGGCCGCCCTTCACCACTTTCGCTACGCGGTTGATGGTCACGAGCTTATCTTTCAGCTCGTCTCCATCCGACCGATCCTGACGTTGATCGCGATCGCGATCGCGGCCACGGCCACGGCGGCGATCGCCGCCCTCGCCCTGTTCGCCGCCGCCGCTGCGGGGTTCACGTGCCATCGCTCAGATCCTCAGAAGGACAGGCCGCCCTCACGGGCGGCATCGGCCAGCGCCTTGACGCGGCCATGGTACAAATAGGGACCGCGGTCGAAGACCACTTCGGTCACCCCCGCGGCGAGCGCTCGCTCCGCAACGCGCTTGCCGACCACGCTCGCCGCATCGCGGTCCGCACCGGTCTTCAGGCCCTCGCGCAGTTCCTTCTCGATCGAGGAGGCGGATGCGACGGTCCGACCCTGCTTGTCGTCGATGACCTGGGCATAGATGTGCTTGCCAGACCGAAAGACCGAAAGCCGGGGGCGTCCGCCCGACTTGACCTTCAACTGGTAGCGCAGCCGTGCGCGGCGGCGAGTCTGCAAGGCGAGCTTGTTCGTGGCCATTACTTCTTCTTACCCTCCTTGCGGAGGATCTGCTCGTTGCTGTAGCGCACGCCCTTGCCCTTATAGGGCTCGGGCCCGCGATAGGCGCGAATTTCGGCGGCGACCTGTCCGACCTGACGCTTGTCAGAGCCTTCCACCTTGACCGCCGTAGGGCGTTCACAGGTGATCTTGATGCCATCCGGAATCGCGTACCTCACCTCGTGACTGAAGCCGAGGTTGAGCACCAAGTCCTTGCCCTGCACCGCAGCGCGATAGCCGGTACCGGTGATCTCCATCGACTTGGCAAAGCCGGAGGAGACCCCGATCACCATGCCGTTGATCAGGCTGCGGGTCGTGCCCCACATCGTACGGCAACGACGATCGTCGCGCCGCGGCGTCACCGCCACCTGAGCCTCCGAAATCTCGATATCCACCTCATCGGTGAGATCGAGCTTGAGCTCCCCAAGCTTGCCCTTGGCCACCACCGTGCGGCCCAGAAGAGCCACCTGGACCCCCGCCGGGACCGGGACGGGATACTTGCCGACGCGCGACATGCTGCCCTCCCTCAGAATACGCGGCAGAGGACTTCGCCGCCAACATTGGCAGCGCGAGCCTCATTGTCGCTCATCACGCCTCGCGGCGTGGACAGGATAGAAATGCCAAGACCACTGTAGAACCTCGGCAACTCCTTAATCTTCGAATAAACGCGCCGGCCAGGCTTAGAAATCCGAGTGATTTCCTTAATGGCGGGCTCGCCTTCAGAATACTTCAACTCGATCTCGATGCGGGAGATTCCAGGCCGATCCTGCTCCACGCGCCACGCGCGGATATAGCCCTCGCGCTTCAGAACATCGAGCACATCAGTGCGGAGCCGCGAGGCCGGGGCGACGCAACGGCTATGCCGGGCGGCCTGGGCGTTGCGGATACGGGTGAGCATATCACCCAGCGGGTCAGACAGCGACATTCGTGTCCCCCTTACCAGCTCGCCTTGGTCACGCCCGGGATCTGCCCGCTATTCGCGAGCTCCCGCAGCGCATTCCGGCAAAGCTTAAACTTCCGATAATTCCCACGCGGCCGGCCCGTCAGCTCGCAGCGCAGCCGCACCCGGACCCTCGCCCCGTTCCGCGGCAGCTGCGCGAGCTTGATGGACGCCTCGAAGCGGTCCTCGACCGGCAGCGCACGGTCCATGACCACATCTTTCAGCGCGGCCCGCTTGCCGGCATGCAGCGTGGAAAGCTTTTCCCGCCGCTTGTTCTTCTGGACCGAAGAGGTCTTCGCCATACCCGTCTATCCTCCGGAACCTGCTCCCGCACGAAGCGGGCGGTCTTCCAAGATCAGTTCTGGAACGGAAGCTGAAAGGCCTTGAGCAAGGCCTTCGCTTCCTTATCGGTCTTCGCAGTCGTCACGAACTGGATGTCCATGCCCCGCACTGTATCCACCCGATCGTAGTTGATCTCGGGGAACACGATCTGCTCCTTCAGGCCCATCGCATAGTTACCGCGTCCATCGAAGCCGCGATTTCCGGGAATGCCGCGGAAATCGCGGACCCGGGGCAGAGCGACGGTCACCAGCCGATCAAGGAACTCGAACATCCGCGCCTTGCGGAGCGTGACCTTGCACCCAATCAACTGGCCTTCACGGATCTTAAAGCCTGCAATGGCTTTCTTCGCCTTGGTCTTCACCGGCTTCTGGCCGGCAATCGCCGTCATATCGGCGAACGCCGCATCCAGCTTTTTCTGGTCACCGGCGGCCTCACCGACACCCATATTGATCACGATCTTCGAGAGCTTCGGCACCTGCATCGGGTTCGTGTAGCCGAACTCCTCCTGCAGCAGCTTCCGCACCACGGCGTCGTAATGCTCGGCCAGCCGCGGCCGCTCGCTCGGCGAGCCATCGGCCTTGCCTGCCTTGGCGGCAATCTGCGTCCCGGCGCGACCGCCTTCTTCGCGCCCACCTTCGGGCTTGCGCGCGGCGTCGGTTTTCTTCGGCGCCGGCTTGCCGCCGGCCTTCTTTGTTCCGCTCATCGGTCAAGCACCTCGCCCGAGGGGCGCGCCACACGCACCTTCTTGCCGTCTTCCAGCAGCTTGAAACCGACACGGGTCGGCTTGCCAGATTTCGGATCGAGCAGCGCCAGGTTAGAGAGTTGAATCGGCGACTCTTTTTCGGTGATGCCGCCAGGCTGATTCATGCCAGCGGGGCGCTGATGGCGCTTCACCATGTGCACGCCCCGAACCAGGGCACGCCCTTCGGTGGGTGTCACGGCGAGAACCTCGCCGCGCTTGCCCTTGTCCCGCCCGGTGAGCACCTGGACGGTGTCACCCTTCCGGATCTTCGCGGCCATGGCCTTACAGGACCTCCGGTGCCAGCGAGATGATCTTCATATACTTCCGCGCCCGCAGTTCACGCACGACCGGTCCAAAGATACGGGTCCCGATCGGCTCGCCCTGCTTGTTGATCAGCACGGCGGCGTTGTTATCAAAGCGAATCGCCGTGCCATCGATCCGGCGGACCGGGTAGGCGGTGCGGACGATCACGGCGCGATGCACCTCGCCCTTCTTCACCTTGGCGCGCGGAATCGCCTCCTTGACCGAGACGACGATAACATCGCCAACCGATGCGAACCTTCGCTTCGAGCCGCCGAGCACCTTGATGCACTGCACCCGACGGGCGCCGCTGTTGTCAGCGACGTCCAGATTAGCTTCGACCCCAATCACGAGCCGGCCTCCCCATGCAAGGGCGCGCCGTTGCGCTCAACCACCAGCCAAGCCTTGCGCTTGCTGATCGGCGGGCACTCCTCGATCTGCACGACATCACCCTCTTTGCAGAGATTGGCCTCGTCATGCGCCGCGTACTTCTTCGAACGCCGGATAAACTTCTTATAGAGCGGGTGCATCACGCGACGCTCGACAAGGACGGTGACCGTCTTGTCCATTTTGTCGCTGACGACTCGCCCCGTGAGGACGCGCTTCGGCATTGCCGCCGGTCTCCCCTCAGGCCGTGGGTTGAATGGCTGCAGAAGCGCGCTTGCGCTCATGCAGGACGAACTTGATGCGCGCAATATCGCGCCGCACCGTCTTCACGCGCCCGGTCGCCTCAAGCTGGCCGGTTGCGCGCTGGAAGCGCAGGTTGAACTGCTCCTTGCGCAGATCCAACAGCTGGGTCTGCAACTCGTCCGCGGTTTTCGCACGGATATCTACGATCTTGGTCATAGCCTCAGGCCTCCGCGCCCAGGCGCTGCACGATCTTGGTCTTGATCGGCAGCTTGGCGGCACCCAGAGACAGCGCCTCACGCGCAGTCTCAATCGGCACGCCGTCAATCTCAAACATGATGCGGCCGGGCTTGATCCGCACCACCCAATATTCCGGCGCCCCCTTGCCCGAGCCCATGCGAACTTCGGCAGGCTTGGTCGAGACCGGCACATCTGGAAAGATGCGGATCCAGACGCGGCCCTGACGCTTCATCGCGCGGGTGATGGCACGGCGCGCCGCCTCAATCTGCCGGGCGGTCACCCGCTCCGGCTCCAACGCCTTCAGGCCATAACCGCCGAAGGACAGCGTGAAGCCGGCCCTGGCGATGCCTTTGATACGGCCCTTATGGGCCTTGCGGAAAGTCGTGCGCTTCGGTTGCAGCATCTCAATTCGTCCTCAGCGCTGCGGCGCCTGCTCGGCGGCACGCTTGTCCTGCGCCATTGGGTCGTGCGCCAGAATCTCACCCTTGAAGACCCAGACCTTCACACCGCAGGTGCCATAGGTGGTCTTCGCGGTCGCCACTCCGAAATCGATATCGGCTCGCAGCGTATGCAGCGGCACGCGACCCTCGCGGTACCACTCCATCCGCGCGATCTCGGCGCCACCGAGCCGACCAGCGCAGTTGATACGGATGCCCTGTGCACCCAGCCGCATGGCCGACTGCACGGCGCGCTTCATCGCGCGCCGGAAGGCGACCCGGCGTTCAAGCTGCTGGGCGATGTTCTCGGCGACCAGGGTCGCGTCGATCTCGGGCTTACGGATTTCAACAATATTGAGAGAGACCTCGGCGCCGGCGAGCTTGCCCATATCCTTGCGGAGGTTCTCGATATCCGCGCCCTTCTTACCAATGACAACGCCAGGGCGCGCCGCGTGGATCGTCACGCGCGGCTTCTTCGCCGGGCGCTCGATCACCACACGAGAGACCCCCGCGCCCTTAAGGCGCGTCCGCAGCGCATCGCGCAGCTTCAGATCCTCATGGAGAAGCTTGGCGTAGTCACTATCGGCGAACCAACGGCTGTCCCAGGTACGGTTGATCCCCAGGCGGAAGCCGATCGGGTTGATCTTATGACCCATATTATGCGGCCTCCTGCTGCGCCGCTTCGGCCTGCTGCTCGGCCACCACAATCTTCAGGTGGCTGAACCACTTCTCAACCCGCGCGGCGCGACCGCGACCACGGGCCGAAAAGCGCTTCATCACCGCGCTCCGACCGACCTCCGCCCGAGCGACGACCAACTGATCGACGTCCAGCTGATGGTTGTTCTCAGCGTTGGCGATCGCGCTCTCGAGCGTCTTCTTGACGGTCTGCGCGATGCGCCGCTTGCTGAAGGTCAGCGTCGCCACTGCATCGGCAGCGCGGCGGCCGCGGATCAGACCGGCAACCAGGTTCAGCTTACGAGGGCTGACCCGAATGTTCTTGGTAATCGCCTGCGCCTCGGTTTCGGCGAGGCCGCGCGGGTGCTTTGGCTTGCTCATGTCAGCCCCGCTTCGCCTTCTTGTCGCCCGAGTGGCCCGTGAACGTCCGGGTCGGCGAGAACTCGCCGAACTTATGGCCGACCATGTTCTCAGAAACCTGGACTGGGATGAACTTCTTGCCGTTGTAGACCCCGAAGGTCAGGCCCACGAACTGCGGCAGGATCGTGCTCCGACGCGTCCAGATCTTGATGATGTCGTTGCGCGAGGAGGCACGGGCCACCTCGGCTTTATTCAGCAAATAGCCGTCGACAAACGGCCCTTTCCATACGCTACGCGGCATCGCGATCAGCCCTTCGTCGCGTTGCGGCGGCGGACGATAAGCCCGTCGGTCCGCTTGTTGTTGCGCGTCTTCGCGCCTTTCGTCGGCTTGCCCCAAGGGGTGACCGGATGGCGCCCGCCAGAGGTCCGGCCTTCGCCGCCACCATGCGGGTGGTCAACCGGGTTCATCACCACGCCGCGGTTATGCGGCCGGAACCCCATCCAGCGCATGCGCCCGGCTTTACCGAACTCCTGGTTGCTGTTGTCCGGGTTCGATACCGCGCCGATGCTCGCCATGCACTCGGCCCGCACCACCCGGAGTTCACCAGAGGCGAGCTTGATCTGGGCATAGCCAGCATCCTTGCCGACCAGCTGCACATAGGTCCCGGCGGAGCGGGCAATCTTGCCGCCCGCACCTGGCTTCATCTCCACATTGTGGATGATGGTGCCCACTGGAATAGCCGCCATCGGCATCGCGTTGCCTGGCTTAATATCCGCCCGCTCCGCCGCAATGACCGCATCACCGGCCTTTAGCCGCTGCGGCGCCAG
>CAITYE010000376.1 GCA_903896535.1 uncultured Paracraurococcus sp. | reverse complement strand
TGTTCCGTCCAAGCGGCGCCTGATTCAGCCCAGATAGCCGAGCCGGGCATCGCGTGCCTGGTCCGCCGCCTGGCGGTCCGCCGCGCGGCCGAAGCCGCCACCGCCTGACGTCTCAAGGCGCACCCGGTCGCCCTGTCGCAGGGGCATATTGTCCGCCTTGGGCGGCAGCGCGGATTCCGCCCCGTCGCGCGTGAGGATCAGGCGGCCGACCGAGGCTGTCCCGCCGCCTGCCAGGCCATAGGGGGCATGGACGAAGCGATCCATGTTGGCGGTAAAGAAACAACGCGGACTATCGATCCGCCATTCGCGGGCGAGGCCCAGCCCGCCCCGTCGCATGCCGCTGCCGCCGCTGCCGGGCAGCAGGCCGTACTGGGTGATGGTCAGTGGCATCTGCGCCTCGATCATCTCGATCGGGATATTGGCGTTGTTGTGCATGCCAGAGGACAGCGCATTGACGCCATCCTTGCCGGGATGCGCTCCGGTCCCGCCGATCTCGATCTCAACCAGCACCTCGCGTGAGGTATCGGCCGCGACGGTCTGAAAGGTGCAGACATAGGAATTGCCGTAATAGGCTGCCGGTACGCGATCTGGCACCGCCTGATGCAAGGCGCCGAACATCGCATTCAACAGGCGATGTCCGATGGCAATGCGATGGACGACGGGTGCCGGGTGGCGCGCGTTCACCACCGTGCCTTCCGGCGCGATGGTCCGCACCGGCCGGTAGCAGCCGGCATTGGCAGCGAAGGCATCGTCGCCCAAGGACATGCAGGTCGCCATGATGGCGTACATGACCGCGCTATTGGTACTGGCGAGCGTCGCATTGGTCGGCCCCTGCACCTGGGCCGAACAGCCCGAGAGATCGACCGTGATGCTGTCATTGGCCACGATCAGCTTCACATGGAGCTTGATGGGCACGTCCAGGTCGATGCCATCGTCATCGAGGTAATCGGTGAACTCATAGGTGCCGTTCGGCATCTGGGCGATCGCGGCCCGCATCGAAGCCTCGGACATGTCGAGGATCCGCTGCCCCGCTTCGATCATGCCAGCCGCCCCGTAGCGTTGCGCCAGCCGCCGTAGCGCCTGGGCACCCACCTCCAGCGACGCGATCTGGCTTTGCAGGTCGCCCAGCAGCAAATCCGGCTTGCGGATATTCTGCCGGATCATCGCCCAGACGCCCTCGTTGCGGATGCCTTTTTCGATCAGCTTCACGGGCGGGATGCGCAGGCCTTCCTGGAAGATCTCGATCGCCTTCGCCGCGTAGCTGCCGGCCACCAGGCCGCCGACATCGATGTGATGGCAAAGGGTGCCAACGAAGGCGATCCGTTTGCCTTCATGAAACACCGGCTTGAAGGCGGTGATGTCGGGCAGGTGCTGACCGCCGCAATAGGGGTCGTTGGAGATGACCACATCGTCGGGCCCCCAGGTCGCGGGGTCGATCCATTTGTCGAGCAGCTCGCGCAGGAAATGCGACATGCTGTTGAGGTGGCTTGGGATGCGGGCCGATTGCGCGAGGTTATTGCCCTCGGCATCGAACACCGCTGTTGAATAATCCAGCAATTCGCGGACGATCGTGCTGCGAGAGGTCCGCCAGACCGTGACATCCATCTCCGCCGCGGCGGCGGTTAGGGCGTTGCGGATAACCTCGATTTCGATGGGGCCGAGCATCAGGCGGCACTCCGGGCGATCAAGGCGCCGGTGGCGCCGAGCGCCGCGGTCCAGCCGCGGCCGATCCAATGGGTAGCGAAGGCTTCCTCGACGATGGCCGGACCATCGATCCGATCGGCTTCGGTCAGTGCCGCGCGATCCCAGACCGGCACGTCTTGCCACGCACCGGCATCGAAGACCCGCCGGCTGCCCTTCCGCGCCGGGCGGTCGGCGGGCGCGGCCTGCCGCGTCGCGGGCTTCGGCAGGCGGCCGGTGGCGATGGCCCGCAACGTCACGATCTCAACCGCCTCGGCTTCGTCCGCGTAGCTGAATCGCTGCTTGTGCATCGCATGGAAGCGCCGGCGCAGTGCCCCGAGGTCCGGCAGTTCCGGCCAGGGTACCAGCAGTTCAAAGGCCTGTCCGTGGTAGCGCATATCGGCGGCAATCGCGACCTCTCGCGCGCCGGCCGCGACACCGTCCTGCGCCAAGGCCGCATCGGCTTCCGCCCGCAGGGTCTCCGCCATCGCCAGGATATCGGCCAGATGCGCCTCCTGCGCCGGGATGACGCGGGAGCGCGCCAGATCCTGCACCAGATCCGAATAGAGGATGCCGTAGGCCGAAAGCGTTCCTGGCTCGACCGGGAAGATGACCTCCCGGATGCCCATTTCGGCTGCGACATCGGTGGCGTGCAGCCCGCCCGCGCCGCCGAAGGAGAGCAGGGCGAACTCCCGCGGATCGAGCCCCTTTTCGAACAGGGAAAGTCGGACGGCGGCGCCGAGATTGGCGTTGGTGACGGTCAGGATGCCCTGCGCCGCCGCCTGGATGGACAGGCCCAGCGGCGTTGCGACGCTTGCCGCCATCGCCGCTTCGGTCGCCGGCATGTCGAGCTGCATCAGCCCGCCCAGGAAATAATCGGGATCGAGGCGGCCAAGGACCAGGTTCGCGTCGGTGACGGTCGGCTCCGTCCCACCGCGGCCATAGGCGACGGGGCCGGGGCGGGAGCCGGCGCTGCGCGGCCCCACTGTCAGCCGGCCGCCGGCATCGACGCTGGCGATCGAGCCGCCGCCGGCGCCGATGGTCCGCATCTCCACCATCGGCAGGCGCACCGGCAGGCGATCCACCTCACCCTGCGTGACGACCGAAACGCGGCCCTCCTGCACCACCGAGACATCGAAGCTGGTGCCGCCCATATCGACCGCGACCAGATTGGGCTGCCCGAGCAGTTGCGCGATCCGTCCGGCCGCCAGCGCGCCGCCCGATGGGCCGGAGAGGAGCAGGCGCGCCGGCTGTTCCGCCGCCTTCTGCAGGCTGCAGACGCCACCGTTCGATTGCACCAGGAAGACCAGGGGGCTGAAACCGCCTTCCCCCAGCCGCTGTTCCAGCCGCCGAAGATAGGCGCGCACCACCGGTACCAGCAGGGCATTGAGGACTGTGGTGCTGGAACGTTCGAATTCCCGGATTTCCGGGCTGATATCGGCGGAGATGGAAACCGGAAGCTGCGGCCGGGCCGCCGCCAGCAACGCCTGCAGGCGCCGTTCATGCGACGGATTCGCATAGGCATGGAGCAGGCAGATGGCGACCGTCTCCGCGCCCAGCGCATCGATGCGCGCGAGCAAAGCGGGGAGTGCCGCTTCGTCGAGCGGCGTCTCGACGCTGCCATCGGCCCGCAGCCGTTCCGGCACACCAAGCCGGCAGTCACGTTCGATCAGGCAGGGGAAAGGGTCGGGGTCGAGCCGGTAGAGTTCGCGCCGGACATGGCGATGGATCTCGAGCACATCCTCGAAGCCGGCAGTGGTCAGGAGAACCCCGCGGGCGAGCTTGCGCTCCAGCACCGCGTTGGTGGCGATGGTGGTGCCGTGCAGCAGCAGACCGACATCGGACAGCGCGAAACCGAAGCGCTCCGACGCCTCAGCGACGCCGCGCAGCAGGCCGATAGAGGGATCTTCCGGTGTTGTCGGCGTCTTCCAGGCATGCACCTGACCGGAGCGCGCATCGAGCACCTGCAAATCGGTGAAGGTGCCGCCGATATCGACCGCGATGCGGACCGGACGTTCGTTCATGACATCACCCGAGGTAGCCAAAGAGCGATATTCGGCCAGATCATCAGCAGCGCCACCGCGAGCAGATAGGCGCCGAGGAACGGCACGACGCCGGCGAAGACGTCGGTGATGGGCCCCGGGCGCGGCCGCATGCCCTGAAGCACATACATCACCGTCCCATCCGGTGGACTGATCTGGGCGATCTCCACCAGCATCGTCACCATCACGCCGAACCAGATCGGATCATACCCCAGCGCAGTGACGATCGGAAAGACCACGGGCACGGTCGTGATGATCATGGAAAAGCCTTCCATGAAGGTACCAAGCGCAAGATAGAGCGCGAGGATCGCCGCCATGATCGCCCAGGGCGGCAGTGGTAGTCCGCCAATGAAATGCGCCAGGGTCTGCGGGACGTTGATGGCGGTCAGCAGATAATTCAGCAGATAGGCGCCGAAGATGATCAGGCCGAGCAGCGCAGTATTGCGCGCGGTGGCCTCCGCGCTGGCATTCAGCAGCCGCAGCGTCAGCTTGCCCTCAACGGCCGCGAACAGCGCCGCGCCGACGACGCCGAGCGCCGCCGCTTCCGTCGGCGTCGCCAGGCCGGCGTAGATCGAGCCAAGGACCAACAGCATGAGCAACAGCGTCGGGACCAGATCGACCAGGGCCCGCATCTTGACCCCGATCGGCAGGGCGGGCGGCTTCGGCAGCGGATGGCGCAGCCCGTGCAGCAGGATCACCCCGATAAACAGGCCGGTGACGAGGATGCTCGGCAGCAGGGCGGCGATGTAGAGCGCGCCAACCGAGGTTTCCGTGATCAGACCGTAGATGATGAAGGTGATCCCGGGCGGGATCAGGTTGCCGAGCGCGCCACCCGCCGCGAGCGAGCCGAGCACCATGCGCTGATTGTACCGCGTGCCCTCGAAATAGGGCAGGGCGACCGATCCCATGGTGGCCGCCGTCGCGACTGAGGAACCGCTGATGGCCGAGAAGACCGCGCAGGCCGCGATATTGGTGTGCAGCAGACCACCGGGCAGGCGCTGCAGCCAGACATTGAGGGCCCGGTAGAGACGGTCCGATAGCCCAGCCCGCAGCAGGATCTCGCCCATCAGCAGGAACAGCGGCACCGCAACCAGGACAAAGTTGGAGGAAGGGCCCCAGAGCGTCTGCCCGGCGAACGCCCACCAAGGCCGATCCGAAAAGGTCAGGCCGATCAGGATGCCGAGCAGACCGAGGGCCGCCGCGATGTAGACGCCGGCGCCGAAGAAGACGAGGAAAACCCCGGTCAGCGCCAGAATTTCCATGACCGGCACAGCCTGTCCGCCGGTGGCCGCGGCATAGATCGCGGCGGCGAGGATGAACAGCAGGAAGACGACCGCAATCATGCCTTGCGTGCCATCTCAATCGCGTCCAGCGCCTCGGCAGCTTCGTCGTTGATGCTGCGCGCGCCCAGCAGGCGGTCGAGCTCCTCCGGCTGGCCGAGCAGCAGGGCAAGGAGGCTCTGTAGTAGGAGGATCAGGATCATCACGCAGAAGGCGGCAATGCCGAAGGCCCAAAGCGCCTGCGGTATGGCCAACGGCACCCGCAGCGCGCTGTTGTCATGCGCATCGAAGAGCAGGCTCTCATCCACCAGGCCAAGCGCGGCCCAGGCGCAGAAGCCGGCGAAGCCGCCGAGCAGCAGGAGCGAGAGGAGATGCAGCGCCGCCCGCAGGCGAAGCGGCAGGCGATTCACCCAGACATCGACCCGGATATGCGCCCGACGCGCCAGGGTATGCGCCAGCGCCCAGGCGATGCCGATGGCCAGCATATAGCCAGTGATCTCCACCGTCGCGGCCGAGGAGACGCCGAAGGCGGCGCGACCGACCACATCGCAGGTGATGAACAGCGCACAGGCGATGTAGTTCCAACCTGCCAGATACGCCATCCATGCGGCGACCGCCGCGACCGCTGCCGAAAGGCGTCGCGCCCAGATCACCCGCCGGCCTTCACGCCGGCCAGCGGAGCGATGACCTGGTTGAACACCTCACCGCAGCGGGCGCCGCAGCGCTTGATGAAGCCGGGCAGGACGCTCTCGCTCAGGATACGCTTGACCTGGGCTTTATCGGCTTCGGTCGCCGGCACCTCGGTCATCGGGCGCGTGGCCAGGCTGTGGATCTTGCAGCCGGCAGCATTGCCGATGGCGCAATCCAGCCCGTCGCGCGTCGCGGCCGCGCCCAGCGCCCATTGCTCGTCGTTCACCTGTTGGAGCGCTTGTTCGATCATCGCCCGCACCGGCGGGTCCAGCCGGTTCCACCAGGCGATATTCACCATATAGCCGGCGAGCGCCCAGGAGACGGGCAGGTTCGAGATATGTGTCGTCACTTCCGGCCAGCGGGCGGCAACGCCGCTGCCGGTGCCGGTGATGGCGCAGTCGACCACGCCCCGCTCCAGCGCCGAATAGACTTCCGGGAAGCCGATGGAGACCGGCTGTGCCCCGAGGGCGGTGAAGAAATCGACCAGCGAGTTGCCGAAGGTCCGGACCTTGCGGCCCTTGAGGTCGGCCAGGCTGGTAAACGGCGCGCGGCAATAGACCACCTGCGCGGGGAAGGGATAGATCGCCATCAGCCGCGCGCCGAAGCGTTCGAGGTCCTTGTTCACGACTGGCAGCATCGCCTCGGCGATCTTCCGCGAAACATCGATGCTGGGTGCCAGACCGGCCAGATCAACCCCGTCGAGAATCGGCACGTCGCCCGACAGCGTGGTCAGGGTGGAGGCCGCAATATCGGCCTGGCCCGAGCGTGCGAGGCGGACCAGTTCCGTCCCCGAGAGGTTGCGCTCAGCATGGGTCGAGAGCTGCACCTCGATGCGGCCGCCGCTTTTCGCGGCCAGGCCTTCCTTCAGCACCGGGACATCGACCCGCGTATATTGCGGCTGCGTTGGCAGCGGTTGCGTCACCGCGACGACGCTCACTTTCGGGCCGGGCGGCAATCCTTGCGCCGCGACGAAGCTGGTCATGGTGAGCGCCGCGACAGCGCCGAGCAGCAAGGGCTTCATGCTGTGGGGTTCCCTTTGAGGTCGATGACGATGTTGCCGAAATCATCGAGGCTGGCTTCGGCCCGTGGCGGCACGAGGCAGGTACAGTCGTATTCTTCCACGATCAGGGGGCCCGGACGTGGGCCAGCGGCAAGCGCCGAGCGCACGATCACCGGCGTCTCCAGCCAGCCATGCCGGCGCCCGAAATACGCCCGCCGCAGGTTTTCGCCCGGCGGCATGGCTGCGGCGACCAGGGCCAGACGTTCCGGCATGCGGGGGCTCTCCGCGATGCCGCGCCCGACCGCCTGCAGGGTCACGACCTCGACCGGTTCCTCGTCGCCGGCACGATGGCCATAAGTCCGTTCATGCTCCGCGCCGAACCGCTCGCCCAGCAGAGCCGGCGTGTCATGCGCCTGCAGCGGCACCTGCAACTCGAAGGATTGGCCCTGGTAGCGCAGCGTTGCGGCCCGTTCCACGACGATCCGCGCGGCGGGGAAACCCTGCGCCAGCAGGCGCTGCTCCGCGGTGGCTGCCAATGCCCCGGCGGCAGCCTCAAGCGCCGTCGGCGAGAGGCCCTGTACCGGGTGCCGCCAGGACTGCGAGAGATGCACTTCGACGTCTGAGGCGAGGAGCCCGGCGGCCGAGAAGACGCCGGCCGCGGGTGGGATGACCACCCGTCGCATGCCGAGTTCCGCCGCCATGCCCGCCGCGAAGAGGGGGCCATTGCCGCCGAAGGCGATCAGCGCGAAAGCGCGCGGATCGCGGCCGCGTTCCGAGGAGACCGCCTTGATGGCGCGGATCATGTTCGAGGCGGCGATCAGATGCGCGCCATGCGCGGCTTCCTCGGGCTGCAACCCAAGTGGCTTGGCGACTTTCTCGGCGATCGCAGCCCGTGCCGCACCGGCATCGATCAGCAGCGCCCCGCCGACAAGCGAGGTAGGGTTCAGATAGCCGAGAACGACGTTGGCATCGGTGACCGTGGGCTGGGCATTGCCGAGGCCGTAGCAGACCGGTCCGGGGAAAGCGCCGGCGCTTTCCGGCCCGACCTGCGGTGCGCCCGCGGCATCAAGCCAGATCAGCGATCCGCCGCCCGCCCCGACTTCGGCGAGATCGATCGCCGGAACCTTGAGCTGGTAGCCCGCCCCCGAGAGCAGCCGCGAGCCGACCATGATGCCGCCGCCGACGCTGTATTCCCCCGTCCGGTGGACGGCGAATTCCTCGATCACGCCGGCCTTGGCGGTGGTCCCACCCATGTCGAAGGAGATCGCATTGGCCAGGCCGATGCGCTTGGCCAGCGCCTGGGCGCCGATGACGCCGGCTGCTGGTCCGCTTTCCACCACATGCACCGGCAGGCGCGCGGCTTCGGCTGCGGGCATCAAGCCGCCGGACGACTGCATAAGGAGGAGCGGCGCCCGCACGCCCGCCCCGGCGAGATCGGCCGCGAGAGCATTCAGGTAACGCCCCAGCACCGGCCCGATATAGCTGTTGATGACCGTGGTCGAGGTGCGCTCGTACTCCTTCATCTCCGGCAGGACATCGACCGACAGGGATACCGGGATGCCGGGCGCCCGCGCGGCGATCAGCGCGCCGATCCGGCGTTCATGCGCGGGATTGGCATAGGCATGCAGCAGGCAGACCGCGATCGCCTCGACGCCCTCGGCCAGCAGGGCCTCGATGGCGGTCATGGCGCTCGCCTCATCGAGCGGGGTCTCCACCTCGCCGCGCACATTCACCCGTTCCACGACGCCAAGGCGCAGATGTCGCGGCACCAGGGGGGCGGGCTTCTCCCAACGCAGATCATAAAGGCGCGGCATCCGCAGGGTGCGGATTTCCAATACGTCGCGAAAGCCGGCGGTGGTGATCAGGCCGGTGCGCGCGCCCTTGTGCTCCAGGATCGCGTTGGAGGCGATCGTGGTTGCATGCAGCACCTCTTCGACCTCGCCAGCCGCGAAACCCACCTCGTGGAAAAGCTGCCCCAGTCCTTCGACGATGGCACGCCCGTAATCGCCGACCGAGGACGAGACTTTCTTGGTCCGCAATGCACCGCCGGGCCCGAGCGCCACGAGATCCGTGAAGGTACCGCCGATATCGGCGCCGATCCGCCAGCTCACGCTGCGCGCTCCCGCGTCCGGGTCACGAAAGGCAGGGCGCCCCGCCCAACGGCGCGGTCGCGCCGGAGCGCCGCCGTCGCCGCGGCATCAACCTCGCAGGCCGCGCCCAGGACGACGCCGTAATCGCGTTCGGCCACCGCGGCCGAGAGCAGCCCGTTGCGGACATCCACTGCCACCTTGGCCGGATCGCGCCGCAGCGGGTCGCCCCAGCCGCCCCCGCCCGGCACTTCCAGCCGGAACAAGTCATCCCGCCGCAAGGTGATGCAGAATTTCGACGGCAATTCTTCCGTCCGGCCATCGCGCTGCAACCAATTCATGGAAGGCGCGCCGGGCTGTCCCCCCAACAGTCCGAAGGGCAGGAAGGTGCGGCGATCTGAGCGGACCTGCAGCACGCCTTCGGTTTCCAGAAAGCGGTACTCCCGGCAGAAGGGGGCGCCGCCCCGATACTCGCCGGCGCCCATGGTATCGGGGAGGAACTCGTAGCGCGTGATCTGGATCGGCTGCTCTGCCTCGGTCACCTCGATGGAGGGTGAGGCCATATTGGCGAATATATGGCTGTTGCCGTCGCAACCATCAGCGAAGGGGCGGCCGCCCCAGGCCGAGCAGGTGAAGTCGACATAAATGAAAGGCTGCCGCTCCGCGGTCCAGCCACCGATCGAGACCCCGATATTGCCGCCGTCCCCGGCCGCGCCGACGCGATCCGGCAGCATCGCGGCCAGCGCGCCGAACAGGCAATCGACCATGCGAAAGCCGGTCAGGCCGCGCGCGGCGCAGGCCGCGGGCAGGACGCCATGGGCCACCGTGCCGGCGGGCGCCACGACTTGGATGGCACGGAAATAGCCTTCATTGTTCGGGATATTCGCCGGCAGGATGCTGCGGATGCCGCAATAGCTGGCGGAGCGTGTGTAGCTGGGCGTGTTGTTGATCGCGCCCTTCGCTTGCGGCCCGGTACCCGTCCAGTCGACCAGCAGGCCATCGCCCCGCTTTACAACGCGGACCTTCAGGACGATGGGCTTGCCGACTTCGACGCCGTCATCGTCGATATGATCCTCGAAAGACCATTCGCCATCCGGCAATGCGCGGAGCGCGGCGCGGGTCAGCCGTTCGGCATAATCGAGCAGTTCGGCCATGTAGCGACGAACCTGCGCGATACCGGTCCGCCCGACCAACTCCTTGAAGGCGCGTTCGGCGATGGTGCAGGCGGCGAGCTGCGCCCGGAGATCGCCGAACACCTTCACCGGAACCCGCACATTGCGCTCGATCAGCATGTGCAGCGTCTCATTGGGTCGGCCGCGGTCGTAGAGGCGAAGCGGCGGGATGCGCAGCCCCTCTTGGTAGATCTCCGTGCTGTCGGAGGCGTTGGAGCCAGGCACGCGGCCACCGACATCGGTATGGTGGCAGATCGTCGCGGCGATCGCGACACGTTCTCCAGCCACGAAGATCGGCTGGAACAGGAAAATATCGGGCAGGTGCATGCCGCCCTCGAAAGGGTCGTTCAGGACGAAGATATCGCCCTCATGCATGTCGTGGCCGTAGCGCCGGATCACCGCGGCGAGCGCTTCCGGGATGGAGCCGAGATGGCTCGGCAGGGTCAGCCCCTGCGCGACGAGGCGGCCCTCGCTGTCGCAGAACGCCGTGCTGTAGTCCATGTTGTCCTTCAGCACCGCCGAATAGGTGGTGCGATGGACGGTCAGCGCCATCTCGTCGGCAATCGAGAAGAGCGCGTTCTTGAACAGCTCGAACTCGATCGGGTCGATGGCGGGCTCGGCCGGCGCCTGGGTCATGTGCCACTCCGCGAACCGCGCCGAGGCTAGCGGTGGGTCCGGCCCACCGCTAGGCCCAGGTCGGGACCCCCGGACGGGCGCGCGGCGCTGATGCTCAGGGTTTGGGCAAAGCCTGCCTCAGCCGCGGGCGAGCCGGCGCGCCACGAAATCCAACCGATCCTGGCCCCAGAAGATATCCTCGCCAATCACATAGCTCGGCGCACCGAAGACCCCGCGGGCGAGGGCGGCTTCGGTGTCGCTCTCGCGCAGCGCCGCGAAGCGCGGCTCCTGACCGAGTGCGAGGAAGCGGGGCGCATCGAGCCCGACTTCGCCGAGCAGCTGCGCCAATGTGGGCAGGTCGCCGGTGTCCAACTCATCCTCCCAGCAGGCGCGCAGGATGCGATGGGCGAGCCGGATGGCCGGCGCATGGCCGAGCGTCTCCCGGACCGCGATCACGATGGTCGCCGCGGGCAGCTCCTTGGCCGGGAAGTGCTTCGGCCGGATCTGGATCGGTAGGCCCAGATGGTCGCGCCAGCGCGCGAGTTCCTGCAGCCGATAGGCCTGCCGCTGCGGGCTGCGGCGCGGTAGCGGCAGGCCGCCCGAAGCGGCGAAGATCGCGCCGAAATCGACCGGCCAGATCCGCAGGCTCGCCCCGTGTGAGGTCGCCAAGGCTTCGATCCGGGCCGCACCCAGATGCGTCCAGGGCGAGTTCAGAGAAACATAGTAATCGATCATCAGTGGCATTGCGTTATCCATGTTTCAGCGGTGCACCCGTCAGCTTCGCGGCATGCTCGAAGCTGATACCTGGGGCCAGTTCGTGGACTTCGAAGGCATCGCCGGACGGGGCGAAGAGACCAAGATTGGTCGCGACCAGCGTCACCACGCCGCGCGCCGTCACCGGCAGGGCACAGTGTGGCACCAAGCGCGGCTCGCCCTTGCGGGTGGTGTGCTCCAGGATGATGTAAACGCGCTTGGCGCAGGCGGCGAGATCCATGGCACCGCCGATGCCTCCCCCCTTGGCGCCGCCGACTTTCCAGTTGGCGAAATCGCCACTGGCCGCGACCTCATAGGCGCCCATCACCGTTACATCGATGTGCCCGCCGCGGATGATGCCGAAGCTGTCAGCGTGGTGGACGATCGCCGCCCCCGGCAGCAGGGAGACATTCTGGCCGCCGGCATTGACCAGATGCAGGTCTTCCTCGCCCGCCGGCAGCACCGGACCATAGCCGATCACCCCGTTTTCGGCGTGGTAGGTGATCTGCTTGCCGCCGATATCGGTGTTGCTGCACAGCGTCGGGATGCCGACGCCAAGATTGACGATCCAGCCTTCCTCGAATTCCTGCGCCAGCCGATCGGCCATCTGCTGGCGGGTCCAGCCCAATTCGCTCATCTTGCGCGCTCCTGCCGACGCATGGTCCATAACCCTTCCGGTGCCGGCGGCACCTGGATCAGCCGCTGCACGAAGATGCCTGGAACATGGACCTGATCGGGATCGAACGCCCCGGCGGGCAGGATCGGCTCCTCGACCTCGACGATGGTAAGCTTGGCCGCCATGGCCATCAGCGGGCAGAAATTCCGTTGCGCCAATCTGAATTGCAGGTTGCCCGCGGTATCGGCGCGCCAGGCGCGCACGAAGGCGACATCGCAGGGCAGCGCGTATTCCAGCAGGTATTCGCGACCATGGATCACCCGCGTCTCCCGCCCCGCGGCGAGTTCGGTGCCGACGGCGGTCGGGGTGTAGAAGGCGGGGACGCCCGCGCCGGCAGCGCGCAGCCGTTCGGCAAGCGTGCCCTGCGGCACCAGCTCGGCCTCCACCTCGCCGCTTTCGTAGTACTTGGTGAAGGGCAGGACATCGGTCGGCCGGGTCGCCGCCGTGAAGCTGCAGATCACCTTCGCCACCTGGCCATTTTCCACCAGCATGCCGATATCGGGCATGCGCGGTTGATGCGCCCCGCCAGTGGTATTGGCGATGCAGGTCAGCCGCTTCGTTCCCTGCGCCAGCAGGGCGCGGGTGAGGTTATAGGGGGTGCCCGGCCCGGCGAAGCCGCCGAAGGCGATGATCGATCCGTCGGGAATATCTGCAAGGGCTGCGGCGAAATCGGGGTAAATCTTGCTCGGCGGCGCCATATACCCAGCTCCTCCCTGTTTGTGTCAGTCTAAGCTGCCCGGGGCGTAAGCGTCGATCACCCAAATCGGCGGCAGGTGCCTGGGGAACGGGCAACCGCTTCGCGTCGCGCGCAATCCTGCCCCTTTCGATGCTCATGCCCATCGCGGCAATATTCTGCTCTAAACCGTACGTACCTCCCTTCCAAGCCGTCGATCGCCGAGGTCGAGCCCCATGCCGCTGCACGTCGCCTTGCACCACCGCACCGCCTACACCTACGACCGCCCCATCCAGCTCGGGCCACAGGTCATCCGGCTGCGCCCCGCGCCGCAGGCCCGGACGCCGATCCTCGCCTATTCGCTGAAGGTCGAGCCGGCCGGGCATTACCTGAACTGGGTGCAGGACCCGCAGGGCAACTACCTGGCCCGCGTTGTCTTCCCGGAGCGGGTCGACCGGTTCGTGGTGACCGTCGATCTGATCGCCGACATGGCGACGATCAATCCCTTCGATTTTTTCCTGGAGCCCGAGATCGAGCGATGGCTGCCCGGCTCCGTCGTGCCGTACGACCCGACCCTGGCCGAGGAGCTGGCGCCCTTCCGCAAGCTGGTGCCGGCCGGGCCGCTATTCGATGCCATGCTCGCGGAACTGCCCCGGCAGGAACAGCGGACGGTTGAGTTCCTGGTGGCGCTGAACGGGCTTGTTCATCGCAAGGTGGATTATGTCGTGCGGATGGAGCCTGGGGTCTTTGCGCCTGAGGAGACGCTGGCCAAGGGCCGCGGCTCCTGCCGCGATAGCGCCTGGCTGCTGGTCGCCGCCCTGCGCCGGCTCGGCTTCGCCGCGCGCTTCGTCTCGGGCTACCTGATCCAATTGGTCCCGGACGTGAAGCCGCTGGCAGGGCCGGCGGGCCCGACCGCCGACTTCACCGACCTGCACGCCTGGGCCGAGGTCTATTTGCCCGGCGCGGGCTGGGTCGGGCTCGATGCCACCTCTGCGCTGTTCTGCGGTGAGGGGCATATCCCGCTGGCCGCGAGCCCCGACCCGGCCTCGGCCGCGCCGATCTCGGGGCTGGTGGAAAAGGCCGAAACCGAGTTTGGCTTCGCCATGACGGTCACCCGGGTCCGCGAGACCCCGCGGGTGACCAAGCCCTATGCCGACACCGTGTGGCAGACGATCAAGGCCCGTGGCGAATCGGTCGATCGCGCGCTGCGGCGGGGCGATGTGCGGTTGACCATGGGGGGCGAGCCCACCTTCATCGCCGCCGATGACATGGACGCGCCGGAATGGAACACCGCGGCGCTCGGCCCCACCAAGCGGGGCTATGCCGGCCGGCTGCTCCGCCGGCTCGCTGCCCGCTGGTCGCCCGGTGCGGCGCTGCACTACACGATCGGCAAGCAATATCCCGGCGAGCAACTGCCTCGCTGGGCGCTCTATTCGCATTGGCGGGCCGATGGGGAGCCGGTTTGGCGCGACCCCGCTCTCCTGGCCTCGGATGATGACCGTGACCAGGCGACGGCCACCGATGCCGCGCGCTTCGCCGCGCTGCTCGCGGAACGCCTGCACCTGGACCCGGCCCTGGTCAACGCGGCCTATGAGGACGCGCATTACTACCTGTGGCGGGAGCAGCGCCTGCCGGCCAACGTCGCCAGCGATGACCCGAGGCTCCGTGACCCGCTGGAGCGCGCCCGCCTTGCGCGGGTGTTCGGCCAGGGCCTGGGCACGCCGGTCGGCAGCGTATTGCCGCTGCGGCGCGTGCTGCGCGACGGCGTTCGCCGCTGGCAGACCGGGCCCTGGAATTTGCGCGACGACCGGCTGTTCCTCAGTCCCGGTGACAGCCCGCTTGGTCTTCGCCTGCCGCTCGACAGCCTGCCCTGGCAGTCAGACGACGATGCGCGCGACGGCTTCGCCCATGCCGAGGACCCGTTCGCGCCGCGCCGCGCCCTGCCGCCGCGCGCGACCTTCGGGCGCGGGCCAGAGGCGCGCGCGGCGCAGCGGATCGCCAGCCGCCGCGACACGGCCATCGAGGGACCGGGCAGCATCGGCGATACCCGGCCGATGCCGCAGCCGCTGCCGGAAATCGGGCAGAGCGATTCCGGGGTGATTCGCACCGCCCTTGCCGTGGAAGCGCGCGCGGGCAGGCTGCACCTGTTCTATCCGCCGCTTTATGCCGTCGAGGATTGGCTCGATCTGACCGCGGCGATCGAAGACACCGCCACCGGCCTCGGCCGCCAGGTGGTGCTGGAGGGGTACCTGCCGCCGCGCGATCCACGGTTGCTGAATTTCTCGGTGACGCCCGACCCTGGCGTCATCGAGGTGAATATCCACCCGAGCGCCAGCTGGACGGAGCATGTGGCGCGCACCGAGGCGCTCTATGAGGAGGCCCGGCTGACCGGCCTTTCGGCCGAGAAATTCATGCTCGATGGGCGCCATGTCGGCACCGGCGGCGGCAATCATGTGGTGATGGGTGGCGCGACGCCTGCCGACAGCCCCTTCCTGCGGCGTCCGGACCTGCTCAAGAGCCTGCTCGGTTTCTGGCATAACCACCCGAGTCTCTCTTTCCTGTTCAGCGGCCTGTTCATCGGCCCCACCAGCCAGCACCCGCGGGTGGATGAGGCGCGGCAGGACGCGATCGCCGAGCTTGAGCTCGCCTTCTCGCGGATCACACCCGGCGAGGAGACGCCGCCATGGCTGGTCGACCGGCTGTTCCGCAACCTGCTGGCGGATATGACCGGCAATACCCACCGCACGGAATTCTGCATCGATAAGCTCTATGCGCCGGAACACGCGGCGGGCCGGCTCGGCCTGGTCGAATACCGGGCGCTGGAGATGCCCCCGAATGCGCAGATGTCCGCGGTGCAGACGCTGCTGCTCCGCAGTGCCGTCGCCGCGTTCTGGGAGAAGCCTTACGCGCAGCGGCTGGTGCGCTGGGGCAACAGGCTTCACGACGAGTTCATGCTGCCGCACTATGCCGCCCAGGACTTCGGCGACGCGCTGGATGAGCTGGCCGGGGTCGGCTTCCCGCTGGACAAGGAATGGTTCCGGCCACATGTCGAGTTCCGCTTCCCGCTGCTGGGTGAGGTGAGCGTGCGCGGCGTTGATATCGCCCTGCGCCAGGCGCTGGAGCCCTGGCATGTGCTGGGCGAGGAGCCCAGCGATGGCGGCACCGCGCGCTATGTCGATAGCAGCACCGAACGGCTTGAAGCCAAGGTCACCGGCTGGGTCGGGGAACGCTATACGCTGGCCTGCAACGGCTATGAGGTGCCCCTGACAGCGACCGAGCGCCCGGGCGAATATGTGGGCGGCATTCGCTTCAAGGCCTGGAATCCGCCTTCCGCGCTGCATCCGACCGTACCCGCCGCGCAGGCCCTGGTGTTCGATGTCTATGACCGCTGGAGCGGCCGCAGCCTGGGCGGCATGGCCCATCACGTCGTGCATCCCGGAGGCCTCGGCTATGAACGCCTGCCGGTGAATGCGAACGAGGCGGAGGCGCGGCGCCGCACGCGGTTCCGGCCCTTCGGCCATACCCCAGGGCCGATGCCCGAGCCGCGGCCGGCTGAGAGCCCAGAGGCGCCGCGCACGCTCGATCTGCGTCGCGTCCCCTGACGTGTTCGGCGCCACACCGCTCGATGAAATGGTCGATGGCGCGAACGGGTTCCGCCCGCATTGGCGCTGGCTGCTCGGCGGCCTTGCGGCGCTGGGGCATGAGGCATTGGCCGAGCGGGCGACGGAGCTTGATCGGATCTGCGCGGATACCGAGGACAGCGCCCTCTCCTTCGGCGGGGTGAGTGCGGGTGGCTGGCGCTGCGACCCGATCCCGCTGTTGCTGCCGGCCGCCGAATTCGACGCCCTGACCGAAGGTTTGGCGCAGCGGGCGCGGCTGTTGGATGCGGTCCTTCAGGATGTCTATGGGCCACAGAATTTGCTGGCCGAAGGGCTGCTTCCGCCGGCGCTGGTCTACGACAATCCGGCCTTCCTGCGGCCCTGTCGGGTCGCCTCGGGCCGCGTTGGCGGGCTTCTGCAGCTCTACGCCGCCGATCTGCTGCGGGCCCCCGATGGCCGCTGGCACGTCATCGCCGATCGCACCGCGGGACCGAGCGGTGTTGCGCAAGCGATGGAAAATCGCCGTATCCTGGTCCGGCATCTGCCGGAACTCGCGCGCATGCGCGATCTCCGCCGACCGCAGGCCTTTTTCGATCTCTGGCTGGATGGGTTGCAGCGTCTGGCGCCAAGCAGCGGCGGCAGCAATCCTGGCGTCGCCCTGCTGAGCGAAGGCTACGCGAGCCCGGCCTGGATTGAGCACGTCCTGTTGGCGCAGGCCCTCTCCTGCGCCCTGGTCGAGCCGGGCGATCTGACCGTGCGCGATGGCGGGCTCTACCTGAAAACCCTGCGCGGCTTGCAGCGTGTCGATGTGCTGCTGCGCTGCCTGGACGGCCGTCGCATCGATCCGCTGGAGCCGGATCAGAGCCCGCAGCACGGCATCGCCGGCCTGTTGCAGACGATGCGTGGCGGCGCGGTACGCATGGCGAACGACCCAGGCGCCGGCTTCGCCGAGGCGCCGGCGCTGGCGGCCTTTCTGCCGCGCCTTGCCGAGCGCTTGCTTGGTGAGCCGCTGCGCGTGCCGGGCGCCCGCACCTTCTGGCTCGGCGAGGCAGCGGGCCGCGCTGCATTCGATGCGGCGCCCGATCGCTGGCTGGTCCGCCATGCCTTGGATGGCACCGTGCCCTCAGTGGTACCGGCGGCGCTTGAGGAGCCCGAACGACGACGGCTGCTGCGGCGCTTGGCCAGCAAGCCTGCGGATTACGCCATTTCCGAGCGTCTTCCCGCCTCCCTCGCCCCCTGCGCGCAGCCCGGCGTTCCGGGCCTGGAGCCGCGGCCGGTGACCCTGCGCCTGTTCCTGGTCTTCGATGGCGACCGCTGGCAGGCGATGCAAGGTGGGCTGGGGCGCATGCTCGGCCCGCCGGACCCGCGCACCGGCCGGCGCGGGGCGTTGCGCCATACGAAGGATATATGGATTACGGCCGACGATACGGGCGAGATCCGGGGGCCGGCGGTGTCGCGGGTGCCGACCGTGCCGCTGCGCCGCGGCTCGGCCGATCTGCCGAGCCGGGTGGCCGAGAATTTCTTCTGGTTGGGCCGCTATCTGGAACGGCTGGAGGGGGCGGCGCGGCTGCTGCGGGCGGCCTCCGTGCGGCTGGGGCAGGCGGCGCCCTCGCCCCGGGAACTTGCTGAGCTGGTCAGCCTGAGCGGTTGCCTGGTGCGGGCCGACCTGCTGGAGGCCGAACTGGTCCAGGGGCAATCCGGCTTGCTGGGGGGGGGCGCCATGGCCCATGCCCTGCTGCGGACGACGCGCGACAACGGACCGCTCTTTGGCCTGCTCGGCCAGGTGTCGCGGCTTGCCGACGGGTTGCGGGACCGGCTGACCGGCGAAGTGCATCTCGCCTTGCATCGCGGTCTGCGCGATATCGCTGAACGGCTGCGCGCGGTGCCGGGGCAGGAGGAGAAACGCGGCCTCGAAGCCCTCTCGGAAGCGGCGGTGGCCGTGCTCGGCTTCGCCGCCACGCTGGCGGGGCTGGCTGCCGAGAACATGGTGCGCGGCGGTGGGCGGCTGTTTCTCGATCTTGGGCGGCGCGTGGAACGGGGCCAGGCGATCTGCGGCGAACTCGCCCACCTGCTCGCCCAGCCCGGTGCGGCCGGCCAGGCCGCGCGGCTTGAGCCGGGGCTGCATCTGGCGCTGGAGTTGCGCGATTCGGTGATTACCTATCGCAGCCGCTACCTGACCGTGCTGCAGGCCGCACCGGTGCTCGACCTCGTGCTGGCCGATGAGGGCAATCCGCGCGGTCTGGCCTTCCAGATGGCGGCGGCGCGGGACATGCTGATCGAGTTGGAAGGCGCCGCCGAGTCGCCCCTGGCGGCGACGGCGGCGGAGGTGTTGGCGGAGGCACAGGCCATGGTACATGAGGTGGTGGAGGCCGCAGCGCAGGCCGAAGCGGCGTGCCGCCTACCGCCCCGCCTAATCGCCATGACGGGGGGCATCTCCCAGCTTTCGGACCGCATCACCCGGCGCTGGTTCGCCCTGTTGCCCGCGCCGCATGCGCTGGGCACAGCGCCCGCGATCAGGCTGCGCGGCGCGGCGTGATCTTTCGGGTTC
>CAITYE010000375.1 GCA_903896535.1 uncultured Paracraurococcus sp. | reverse complement strand
GCAGGGCCAGGGCCAGGGGCGGCGGGGGACGGAGCGGCGGAGGCGGGCGCGACCGCAGCGGCCGGCGTCTCGACACCCGCTGGCACGGCCGCTGGCGCGGGTACTGGCGCTGCGGCGGGCTCCGGCACCGGGGCGGTGGGTCGGGCACCGATGCGCGGCGGCGGCGCCTGCACGCGCTTCTTCACCACCTCGACCTGTACGGTCTTGCTTCGGCCGTGGCTGAAGCTTTGCCGCACGCTGCCGGCATCTACGGTCTTGCCGAGCTCCAGGCGACCGCCGGCCGGCCGAAGGCTCAGCCTGCTCTTGCCCGTCTCCTGGTCGTTCTGGTCGCTCATTCGCTCTTCCGCACCAATCTTGTCAGTTCAGGGGCTGTCCAGGGCGATCCTTGCCCTGGGCCATGCCCAATCCAGTGTCACCCACGGGCCGGGCCCGCTTCAGGCGCTATCCCCCGCCGCCGTCCCGACGAGGCCGGCAAGCCGTCCCGCCTCGGCGAGGATGGCCTCGGCCAGCCGGCCCGGCGCCACCGCCACATGGACGGCGTGATCGCGGGCGAAAATCCCGCCCAGTATCGCCGCCGGCAGGGGTGCCACCATCGGCATCTCTCGCCCGCCCAGCAACCGCGCCCGCTCGGGGAGGCTGCCATCGGCCGCCTCCACCAGCAGGCCCGCCCTGCCCTGGCGCAGCCATAGCAGCACGGCATCCCGGCCCGCGACCGCTTGGCCGCCGCGCCTGGCGAAGCCGATAAGATCTCGGATCCGTGCCCGAAGGCCGTCCTCGATCCGCGCGCGAAGGTCAGGGGGCGGGTAGACGGGTCCGCGTGCCGCCTTGGCAAAGGCACCGCGCTTCAACGCGCGTTCTAACACATCGGCCTCCGCCGACAACCACATTCCCCGCCCTGGCAACTTGGCCGCGAGATCGGCGATCAATTGCCGCTCCGGTCCGAGCACAAAGCGCAGCATCTGCTCCCGCGGCAGGCTGGCACGCGTGACCAGGCAGCGCCGCAGCGGACCCCGCTCCGGCTCCAGCTCCTCGGCCGGGTTCAGCGGGGCGTCACACTCCGGAGGCGCGGTCATGGCCCGCCTCCCCCGGCTCATCGGCGAACCAATGCTGGCGCGCGGCCATGATGATCCCGTTGGCCGTCTCCTCGTCGACCACGTCGGCGCCGAGGATTTCGATCAACTCGTCGGAGGCGAGGTCGGCGAGGTCGTCGAGCGTCTTCACCCCCTTCTCGCCCAGCGCGACCAGCTGCTGCGGCGTGAAGCCACCGGCCTCGGCCACGGCGTCTTCGACGCCAAGGTCGATCCGCTGCTCGGTCAACTGAACGTCGCGCTGTTCCAGCCAGGCCTCGGCGCGGCGCTTCAGCTCGGCCGAGACGCTCTCATCAAAGCCCTCGATATCAGCCAGCTCCTCGTCATCGACCGCGACAATGTCCTCGATCGAGGTGAAGCCCTCGGTCACCAGCAGGCCGGCGATCACATCGTCGACATCCAGCGCCTCGACGAACAGGCCGGTCCGCTTGCGGAACTCTTCCTGCCGCCGCTCGCTCTCCTCCTGTTCGGTCAGGATGTCGATGTCCCAGCGGGTAAGCTGGGACCCGAGGCGGACATTCTGGCCGCGCCGGCCGATCGCCAGGCTAAGCTGGTCGCCAGGCACCACCACTTCGCAGCGCCGCGCCTCATCGTCCAGCACCACCTTGCTCACCTCAGCCGGGGCGAGCGCATTGACGATGAAGGTCGCATTGTCCGACGACCAGGGAATGATATCGATCTTCTCGCCCTGCAGCTCCTGCACCACGGCCTGGACCCGGCTGCCGCGCATGCCGACGCAGGCGCCGACCGGATCGATGCTGGAATCCCGGCTGATCACCGCCATCTTGGCGCGGCTGCCGGGGTCGCGGGCCACCGCCTTGATCTCGATGATGCCGTCGTAGATTTCCGGCACCTCCTGGGCGAAGAGCTTGGCGAGGAAGCCGGGATGGGTGCGGCTGAGGAAGATCTGCGGCCCGCGCGGCTCCTCGCGGACGTCGTAGATATAGGCGCGCACCCGATCACCGGTCTTGAACGCCTCGCGCGGGATGGTCTCATCGCGGCGCAGCAGCGCCTCGGCGCGGCCCAGCTCCACCATCAGGTTGCCGTACTCGGTCCGCTTGACCAGACCGCTCACGATCTCGCCGACCCGGTCCTTGTATTCGGCGAACTGCTTGCCGCGCTCCACCTCACGCACCCGCTGGACGATGACCTGCTTGGCGGTCTGGGCGGCGATGCGGCCGAAATCGATCGGCGGCAGCGGATCGACGATGAACTGGCCGGCCTGGATGCCAGGACTGATCTTGAGCGCGATGCGCAGCGGGATCTGCGTCGCCTCGTTCTCCAGCGTCTCGGTGTCCACCACCTCGGTCCAGCGCGACAGCCGCACCTCGCCGGAGCGGCGGTCGATCACCGCGCGGATGTCCTTCTCGTGCCCGTACTTGGCGCGGCCGGCCTTCTGGATCGCCTGCTCCATCGCCTCCAGCACTTCGTCGCGCTCGATCATTTTCTCGCGCGCGACGGCATCGGCCACCTGCAACAGCTCAGGGCGCGCAACGGCGACGTCCAAGGCCATAGTTTAATTCCCCTTCCTGTCCGCGGCGGTCGCCGCGATGAGTTCGTCGGTCAGAACCAGCTTGGCGCGGCGGATATCCTCGCGCGGGAAGCTCGTCTCCGTCCCGTCGTCGAGCCGCAGTCGGGCGGCCTGGTCATCGGCGCCGAGGATGATGCCCCGATGGCGCTTGCGCCCGTCCCGCGGCAGCGCGAGGTCGAGGGTGGCGACATGGCCGGCGAACCGGTTCCAGTCCTTGGTCCGGGTCAACGGCCGGTCGATCCCGGCCGAGGAGACCTCAAGCGTCCAGGCGCTGCGGATCGGATCGGCGATATCGAGCACGGCGCTGACCGCACGGCTGATCGCCTCGCAATCCTCAACGCCGAAGGCGGCCTCATCGACCCGGTCGGCCATGATCTGCACCACCGGGTGGTCCTTGCCGCTGATCTGCACGCGCACGAGCTCATAGCCCATGTGCTCGATGGTCGGCGCCACGGTTTCGGCGATCTGGGCTTCGAGGCCCTCGTGCTGTGGTCGTTCTATCGGCAAATGCCTCAAGGGCGGCCCTTGCGGGCCACCCCCCGTCGATGCGGATGGAATGGGATGATGACTAGATAGGCCGCGCCGCCGCCGCCCGCAAGCCCCATGTGCCGTCTGGCGGTTTGCTGGCGGGCGGTTTGGGCCTATGCCGGCCCCGACCGTTGGAGCCTTGCCGTGGCTGAACCCGCCGACCGGACGCATTGGCAGACGCTGAAAGCGTTGGCTCCCTGGCTCTGGCCGCCGGGGGAGCCGGAGCTTCGCGTGCGCGTGGTCCTGGCGATCGGCCTGCTGGTGCTGTCCAAGGTCGCCAATGTCCTGGTGCCGCTCGCCTATGGCCGCGCGGTGGATGCGCTGACGCCAAAGGACGGCGCGCTGATTGTGCTGCCGGTCGCGCTGGTGCTCGGCTACGGGCTGCTCCGGCTCTCGGCCTCGGCCTTCGCCGAGCTGCGCAGCGCGGTCTTCGCCAAGGTCCAGGCCCGGGCGGCCCGGCGGATCGCGCTTTCCGTCTTCGTCCACCTGCACGCGCTGTCGATGCGCTATCACATGGACCGTCAGACCGGCGGCCTGTCACGGGTGCTGGAGCGCGGCACGCGGGGCATCACCTTCGTGCTGAACTTCCTGCTGTTCAACATCATCCCGACCATCGTCGAGATCTTCTTCGTCGCCGGCATCCTCTGGGCGATGTTCGACCTTACCTTCAGCCTGGTCACGCTGGGCGCCGTCGGCCTTTATATCGGCTTCACGCTGCTGTTCACCAACTGGCGGCTGCGCTTCCGCCGAGAGATGAACGCGACCGACCAGGACGCCAACACCAAGGCCATCGACAGCCTCCTGAATTACGAGACGGTAAAATATTTCAACAACGAGGCGCACGAGGCGCGCCGCTACGACGAAAGCCTCGGCCGCTACGAGACCGCCTATGTGCGCAGCGAGACGACGCTGAATATGCTGAACGCGGGGCAGGCCATCATCATCGCCGTGGCGCTGACCGCGGTCATGCTGCTGGCCGGGCAGGGGGTGCAGGCCGGCACCATGACGGTGGGCGATTTCGTGCTGGTCAACACCTACCTCATCCAGCTCTACATGCCGCTCAATATCCTCGGCTTCGCTTATCGCGAGATCAAGCAGGGGCTGACCGATACCGAAGCGATGTTCGACCTGCTGCGCGAACGCCAGGAAGTGCCCGATGATCCGGACGCCAAGCCGCTGGCCGCCGGCCCCGGCGCGCTGGTCTTCGACGATGTGCGCTTCGGCTACCGGCCGGACCGGGTGATCCTCAAGGGCATCTCCTTCGCCGTGCCGCCCGGGCGCACGCTGGCCATCGTCGGGCCCACCGGGGCGGGCAAATCGACCATCTCCCGCCTGCTGTTCCGCTTCTACGACGCGACCGGCGGGCGCATCCTGGTTGATGGCCAGGACGTCCGGCACGTAACCCAGGAATCGCTGCGGGCGGTGATCGGCGTCGTGCCGCAGGATACCGTGCTGTTCAACGACACCATCGGCTACAACATCGCCTATGGCCGGCCCGGCGCCACCGAGGCGGAGATCGAGCGCGCGGCCCGGCTCGCCCAGGTTCATGAATTCGTCGTCCGCCTGCCGGAAGGCTACCGCACCCGGGTCGGTGAGCGCGGCCTCAAGCTCTCGGGCGGGGAGAAGCAGCGGGTGGCGATTGCCCGGACCATCCTCAAGGACCCGCGCATCCTGATCCTCGATGAGGCGACGAGCGCCCTCGATACCCGGACCGAACAGGACATCCAGCAGGCGTTGCGGGAGGTCTCTGCCAATCGCACCACCCTGGTCATCGCCCATCGCCTCTCGACCGTGGTCGAGGCCGATGAGATCATCGTCCTACAGGAAGGGCAGATCGCCGAGCGCGGCAGCCACGCCGTCCTGCTCGCCGCCGAGGGGCTCTATGCGGAGATGTGGCGGCGGCAGTCGGAGGCCGTGGCGATGGCCGAGGCCGCCGCCGCCGCGCAGGCCGCCGCTGATCTCGACCAGCCCCGCCAGCCCCGCCTGGCCGAACGTAACACCGATTGAGGGCGTTGCGCCTGCCGCTCCCGCCCCCATCTATTCACAAAGCATCCAAACCGCCGCTCTCGGCCAGGAGAATGCCCGATGCAGCAAGACCCAGATGGCGCGGCCCCGGAAGATCTCAGCCATGCCGGCTCGATCGTCGATAAGGCGATCGAATACATGATCGAACAGCGTATCGCGCCGATCTCCATTGCCTCCGCCCTACTCGGCGGCTCACTCGGCATGCTGGCACGCAGCATGGATGATCGGGCGGTCATGGGCGTGCTGCTGAACGCGCTGCGCTCGGTTGAAGCGGGGGAGTTGCAGGCGATGCGCCAGAGCCTGGATTCGTCTGGCCCACCGCCGGCGGCGGGCTGAACGGCACGGCCGGGCGACCGGCGCGGCTTGACTCCCCCCGGCCGCTTTGCCATACGCCGGTCCCTTGTAATCTCCGGGGCTCGGCACATCCGCCGCGCCCGCCTCTACCCAGGATAGCGATCATGGCCCGCCGCTGCGGCATCACCGGCAAGGGCGTTCTGACGGGCAACAACGTCAGCCACGCCAATAACAAGTCCCGCCGACGTTTCCTGCCCAACCTGCAGGAAAGCGCTTTCTTTTCGGACGTCCTCGGCACCAGCATCAGGATGCGGCTGAGCGTCAACGGCATCCGCACGGTCGAGCATAATGGTGGGCTCGATGCCTTCCTGCTCGGGACGCCGAACCGCAACCTGCCGGAGGACGCGCAGGTGCTGAAGCGCCGGATCGTTCGCGCCCAGGCGAAGAAGGCCGCCGCGGCGGCCTGAGCCGCCGGCCCCGAGGACAAGCTAGGCCGGGCACATGCCCGGCTTTTTTTGTTGGCGCGCTACAGCAGCCGGCCCGGATCAGGCAGCCACTCAGCCCGATCATAGGCCAGGAAGCCCCGCGTCACCCGCGCGACGCACCATACCCAGACCAGCGCCAACAGCACCCAGCCGGCATCCCCGGCCACCAGCGGTGCAAGACCGCCGAGCAGCCCGATCCAGAAAGTCCGCACGCCATAGGTGTGGTGGCTGGACCAATGGCTGCCGCGCGCCGCCCCCCAGGCATGGGCCAGCACCCCGGCCAACAGCCAGGGCAGCGCCAAGGCAAGCCCAGCGGCAAACAGAATGTTCATCCAGAGCACGCGCCGGCGCGCGCGCTCGGTCATGTCCCGGCCAACTCAAGCGCGCGGGCATAGACCTGCCGGCGCGGCAGGCCGGTGGCCTCGGCGACCGTCGCCGCGGCGTCGCGCAGGCTCAGCCCGGCGGCCAGCGCCGCCCGCAGCCGATCATCGAGCGTTGCCGCGCTCGTTGTCTCGGGCGGCGCCGGGCCGATCACCACCACCACCTCGCCGCGCGCCGCCTCGGCCGCGTAATGGGCGGCGAGCGCGCCCAGGCTGTCGCGCCGCACCTCCTCGAAGCGCTTGGTCAACTCCCGCGCCACTGCCGCCGGGCGCTCGGCCCCAAGCCCTTCGCCCAGCGCGGCCAAGGCCTCGGCCAGCCGGTGCGGCGCTTCATACAGGATCAGGGTGGCGGCAAGCCCCGCCCGTTCGGCCGCCCGCACCCGGCCGATCTCGGTCGCCCGCGCCGCCGCCTTGGGTGGCAGAAAACCGAGGAAAAGGAAGGGATGCGGCGGCAGGCCGGAGAGCGTCAGCGCCATCACCGCGGCACTCGGCCCGGGCACCGCGCCCACCGGCAGCCCGGCCGCGATCGCCGCCCGGACCAGCCGGTAGCCGGGGTCGGAGACCAGCGGCGTGCCGGCATCGGCGACCAGGGCCAAGCGCTGCCCGGCCCGCAGTCGCTCCAGCACCCGGGGGATCTGCGCGTCCTCGTTGTGTTCGTGCAACGGTATCATTGTCGCGGAAAGGCCATGCTTGACGAGCAGGCCTCCGGTTACCCTGGTATCCTCGCAGAGAATCGCATCGGCGCCGCGCAGCGTCGCCAGCGCCCGGGGGGAGAGATCGCCGAGATGGCCGATCGGCGTCGCCACGAGTATCAAGCCTGGCGGATCGGCGATCGGCGCCGCCGCCTCGGCTGACGGATCGGAAGGACACCCGCTTGCCAGCTTTGCCATGTCCCGCGCTCCATCCCGCCGCGACCAGCCGGCGGCCCGCCGCTGCCTGGGCCGCGGCCCTGCTGCTGCTCTTGCCCCTCGTGGCCTGCGCCCCGCAAGCCCCGGAGCCGGTGGTGGCGCAGGCGCCGCGCATGCTGCCGCCCATTGCCCAGGCCCCGCCGCCGCCGGCGGCGCCAAGGCCGGCCGCGCCG